>CADBSL010000190.1 GCA_902797345.1 uncultured Eubacteriales bacterium | reverse complement strand
TTCAGCAGCACGTTCGGCACCCGCCCGGCGATGACCGGAGTTCCGAACACCAAAAGGTCCTCCGGCCCGAATTCCGGCCAGCCGGTCCTGGCAGGCTTGGGGGTGAAATTAAACTCATCCTGTGCCGCCCCCAGCGTCTCCGCCACTTTATCTGCGATATATTTCACTGTATTTTTTGTGGTATCCGTACCGGAAAAATACACTGCCCACACTTTGTTGATTCTCATATCAAAACCTCCTTCATTCACTCCAATCCTAACACAATGACTTCCCAGCTTCAAGCTTCAAGCCCCCAGCTTCTAAAAAAAGAACCCGCAGAAAACTGCAGGCTCTTTGACCGATACTTTGATTCTATTTCCAGGGGAAGTTCACCAGTCCGATAATATACAGAACGATGATGATAATCGGGACAACATACTTGAAGATCGGTTTCATCCAATCCTGTACCTTCATTCCGGTACCGGCATTGGCTTCCGCCTTGAAGTTCTCCCAGCCCCAGCCAAACTTGTCGCTGACACAGAACAGAGTCATGATCAGTGCGCCTAACGGCAGCAGGTTCGTGCTGACGATGAAGTCCCAGAAATCCAGCCATGCGGTTCCTTCTGCGAAAGGCTGGAAGTGAAGCACGCTGTAACCCAGCGCTGTAGTCAGGGCCGCGACGAAGATCACGATCCCGCAGACCAGAGAACCTTTTCTCCGGTTCCAACCGGTCAGTTCACGCACGCAGGCTAAGATATTTTCACAAACCGCCAGTACAGTGGAGAATGCCGCGAAGGTCATGAACAGGAAGAACACAGTCCCCCAGATCCGACCGCCAGGCATGGTATTGAATACTGCGCCCATGGTGTTGAACAGCAGTCCCGGGCCGGCGTCGACTTCCAGACCTAAAGAAGTACAGGCCGGGAAAATGATCAGACCGGCTGTAATAGCCACCACGGTATCCAGGATGATAACGTTGGTGGATTCGCCCATCAGAGAGTATTCCTTCCCAATATAGCTGCCGAAGATCGCCATGGAGCCGATACCGATGGATAAGGTAAAGAAGGCCTGGTTCATCGCAGCTACCACAACGGAAGGAGTGATCTCACTGAAGTCCGGCAGTAAATAGAACTTCAATCCTTCACCGGCTCCCGGAAGCGTCATGCTCCGGATCGCCAGGATGATCATCAGCGCCAGCAGCGCGACCATCATGTACTTGGTGACACGCTCCAGTCCGGACTGCAGTTCAAAGGACAGCAGCACGAAAGCGATGATGACGACCGCTGCCAGATATCCCACATTGATCCCCGGATTCGTGATCATCTCCACAAATCCCAGGTTAGCGGAATGCCCCCGCAGGAAGCTGACAAAATAATACAGGATCCAGCCGGTGACCACGGTATAGAAGGCCATCAGGGCAAAGTTCCCGATCAGCGCCAGGGCGCCGTGGATGTGCCACTTGCTGCCGGGTTTCTCCAGCTTTTGATACATTTTAACAGGGCTGGCCTGAGCCGCACGCCCCAAAGAAAACTCTACCGTCATGGCCGGCAGACCCAGCACGATCAGGCAGATCACGTACACCAGCACGAAGGCACCCCCGCCATTCTGCCCGGTCATCCAGGGGAATTTCCACACATTCCCGCAACCGATGGCACAGCCTGCGCTGATGAGGATGAAGCCTAACCGGCTCCCAAATTGTTCTCTTTCCATTTTGATTGTCTCCTCACACAAAAGATTCTGAATACTTATTCAAGTATACCGCTTTTAATTATATTCTAAAAATAAAGCCTTTTCAATACTTTCCAAGGGAAATAAGGACAAGACAATTTTTTTGAATCCATGAAAAAAACTAATCTGTTCCTCTGGATTTGTGCTATAATCTGTGTATCTATTGAACGCTAATGAACAAAGGAGGTCGCCATTATGAGCCTGGTCAAGTATGAGATCTTATTGAATGCATTAAAATATGGCAGCATCACTGCCGCCGCGGAACAAATGGGTTATACCCAGTCCGGCGTCAGCCACATGCTCAACAGTCTGGAAGACGAGCTGGGGGTCAAGCTCATCATCCGGAACAAGAAAGGTGTGCACCTGACCTCCTCCGGGGAGATCCTGCTCCCCTATATCAAAAAAGTCGTAGCGGAAAACGAAGCTTTCCTGCAGGCAGTCAGCGAAGTCAATGATGTGCTGCGGGGGCAGCTGACCATCGGCTCCTTTGCTACCGTTTCCTCTCACTATCTGCCTCACCTGATCCGGGATTTCAACAAGGTCTACCCCAATGTCACCTTCCGGCTGGTCCACGGCAGTTACGGGGAGATCGAACACTGGATCGAGTCCCGCCAGGTGGACTGTGGATTCGTTTCACTTCCCACCCGTCCGGAGTTTCAGCCATCCCGGCGTTGGAAGACCGGTTGGTGGCCATCGCCGGAAAGGAATATCCTCACCACTTTCCCAATGATCGAAACGTGACCCTGGAGGAGATCGCCCGGCAGGACATGGTGCTGATCGAAACGGATACTGACTACGACCTGGTCCGGCTGTTCAAGGACACCCCCTACAAGTGGAAGGCGAGAGTCATCACCGACGATGCCAATGCGACTTTAAAAATGGTGGAACACGATATGGGCGTGGGGATCTTCCCGATCACGTATCTGTCAAATATGTCGGAAGACATCGACGTCTACGAGATCGAGACCGATTTCAAGAGAACCCTGGCCCTGGCTTATACGGACCTGAAAAACGCCTCCCCGGTCATGAAACGCTTCGTCCAATTCATCAAAGAAAGCGAATCCACCCGGTTCGCCGCCTTCAATCACATCAAAGCGGTGAATGATGTGCCATAATTCATGGTGACGAGTTCAGTTGCCTTGAATAACGGATGGACAGGGACACGATCAACTGGATTCGTACAAAAT
>CADBSL010000189.1 GCA_902797345.1 uncultured Eubacteriales bacterium | reverse complement strand
CCCATGTTTTGCTCTTACAGATATTGTACATGAGATTCAGGGAATCACGCAACATCTTTTTTCAAATGTAATCAAAGCGTAAACTGGGCCGGACAGGGCTTTCCCCGTCCGGCCCATGAGATCAATTCAGGTATTCTCCCTTCTGCTTTTTCCAGTCCCGGATCGTCTCGAACCGCCTGCTCTTCATGTCGTAGTGGAACACGTCATCCGACAGCTTCTCGGCGGGGGCCACACATTTCTGGTTGGCTTCCCACAGGAGCCCCTCCATCTTTTCCGCAGAGGGCGCTTCCCCCTCCGGAATGATCATCATCTCATGGATGGAGCTGGGGAGGATGAAGTAGCTGTCCTCCAGCCGTTGCGCCATCTCTTCCATCATCCCCGGATAAAACAGCACTGCTGCTCCATTGATCCCGGTCCGATTCGTCAGCATGTACAGTGCCGGTTCCCGGTCCACCGGGATATTCTTCAGCTCCGGATCCTCTCGGAGGTTTTTCAACACCGGCGGGAGGATCTTCCGACTGTTCGCCAGGGAATCCTGCAGCAGCTGTTCCCCGGTGATCCCAAACTGCTCCCGCAGTGCCTCCGTCACCATGGAAGACCGGAAGCTTCCCTCACTGGTACCGAAATACAGGTGGCAGGTCAACGCCAGTCCATTGACGACCCGATTGGGCAGCGTCTTCAACAGCTCACGGTTCGTCTTCTCGGGGCTGACCCGGATAAAGAGCAGCTCCTTTGCTCTTTCATAATCCAGGAAGCACTCCATCGGGATCGCATCCTTCCGGGACAGATCCCGGATGATGGACCCGGCCACCTCCCTGGCCACGTCCCGGAGAAGCACCAGCGTATCGATGCAGAATTGTTCGTACAGGCTGTCCAGATTGACCCTGGGGACGAAACCGCACCCCTCCTTTTTCACGGTAAGGGCCTGATAAGTCTCGTTCAGTTTGGTGATCTCCTCCAGGGTGATCTCCACGTCTGCATACTCTTCCGGCAGATAATCCCGCACATTGTCGAAGATGATCTCCGTGAACACATCAAAATTCATTTCTTACCCCTTTCCGTTCCCCATCCGGGGCCTCCTAGACAAAGGCCGGAAGTGAGAACCATATTTTTCTATTAATGTAAATAGATAATATATCATGGTTCAGGAACTGTCAAGGGTTTCCAGTTAAATTTTTGCTCTATGCCTTTTCCGTCTTTTCTTCCGCTGCCTTGTCTGCCGCCTTATCCGCCGCCATGGCCGTCAGGATCCCCACGGGGATCGCGACTACCGCAGCCGCTGTGGTAAACAGCAGTCCCAGCAGGAACTGTTCTTTTTTAAACATATAGCCTCCTCCCTTCTTCCGGCAGCCGCCGAAGTTTTTTTGTCGCAATCTCAAGTTATTTGTATTATACTAAAGTCAGGGAAAAGAAAAAGAGGTGAAAGGAAAATGAAAAAAAACCGAAATATATTGAAACATAAATGGAGTCTGCTGCTGGCCCTGATGGTCATGGTGACTATGACCGCTGCAGGGACTCTTCCGGCCTTTGGGCTGGAGACCTGGGGCGTCACCCTGGATCCGACCTGGCAGTACGCCGGCAACTCCAAGATCCACACCGGGACCGCCGTGGTGTATTACACCGATGTGACCCCGAAGAAAGGTCTCACAGTCTGCATCAACGCAGGACATGGCACCAAGGGCGGTGCAGCGGTGAAGACCCTGTGCCACCCGGACGGTTCCCCGAAAGTGACCGGCGGAAGCACCGCCGCCGGGGCCACCACCGCCACTGCCATCGCCTACGGGACCACCATGCTGGATGGAACGCCGGAGGCGACGGTGACCCTGAAGGCCGCCATCGCCACCAAAAACGTGCTGCTGGCCAGAGGGTATGACGTGCTGATGATCCGGGAGAGCAGCGATGTCCAGCTGGACAATATCGCCCGGACCGTCATCGCCAACAACATCGCTGACTGCCACATTTCCATCCACTACGACTCCACCACTTCGGATAACGGTGCCTTTTACTGCAGCGTGCCCAACGTGGCCTCCTACCGGGCCATGGAGCCGGTGGCTTCCCATTGGAAGGACCACAACTACCTGGGTGACTGTCTGATCGCCGGGCTTCAAAGCTCCGGTGTGAAGATCAGGAGCAGCAGCACCGTTCCCACGGACCTGACCCAGACTTCCTACAGTACGATCCCCTCGGTGGACCTGGAGGTGGGTGACCGGGCTTCGGACTATTCGGACGCCAGCCTCAACAAGATCGCTCAGGGCATCGCCAATGGTCTGGACAGTTTCTCCAAAGCCTTCCTGGATGTGCCCTCCGGTGCCTACTACTATGAACCAGTACAGTGGGCAGTACAGCGGAAGATCACCGGCGGCTTCAGCGCCATCCGCTTTGGTCCCGACGGTGCCTGCAACCGGGCGCAGATGGTGACCTTCCTGTGGAGAGCAGCCGGTTCTCCCACAGCCACCGTTTCCGCCAATCCCTTCACGGATGTAGCCTCCAATGCCTATTATTATCAGGCCGTCCTCTGGGCGGTCCAGAAAGGGATCACCACCGGGACCTCCGACACCACCTTCTCCCCGGATGACATCGTGGACCGGGGACAGGTCGCCACTTTCCTGTGGAGAGCGGCGGGCTCGGAAGCCGTCATCGGCACCCCGAATCCCTTCACGGATGTGACCCCGGAAGACTACTTCAACCAGGCCGTCCTCTGGGCGGTCAGCAAGAAAATCACCCAGGGCACCTCGGAGACCACCTTCTCCCCGGCAGACCCCTGCACCCGCGCCCAGGCGGTGACCTTCCTGTATCGAAGTCGTTAAAAAAGCCCTCGTTTCACTCGGAACCATTGTCATTCCGAGCGAAGCGAGGGATTTTCTTCTATCTCCCATCTCAATACTCAAGACTCCCGTCTTCAGTCTTCAGACTCCTATCTCTTCTTCATCATCTGCTGCATCTTCCGGTCCGCATCCTTTTTCGCCATGTCGTCCCGCTTGT
>CADBSL010000188.1 GCA_902797345.1 uncultured Eubacteriales bacterium | reverse complement strand
TAAGCGGGCAGAGACGAAAATGGGCGCGGTGAAGACAGCCATTTTCACGGAAGAAGAGCACCGGGAATCTGTGATGAAAGCCATCCGGGAGGTGGATCCCCCGGCGATCCTGATCCTGGGGACGTCAGACCGGATGATCTACCGGATCGTGGAGAGGTTGGAGCTTCCCCAGCCGAAGGAACTGATCCGGATCGAGGACGTCGCGGACCCGGAGGACATCCTCCAGGCCCGGCTGAACCGGGTCAAGAGCGGGAAGCATGCCATCCCGGTCCCCACCTTCCAGCTGAAGAGGGAATTCTCCGGCTATTTTCTGAAGCCCATGAGGACGCTCCGACGGATGGGCGGGATCATCGGGGATGACTCCGAAAAGTCCGAAGTCCGTCCCACCTTCAGCAACCTGGGAGAATACTCGATCTCAGAACGGGCAGTGTATGATATCGTCGAGAATGCGCTTCGGAACAAAGCGAATGTAAAAAAGCTTCTGGAGTCCGATATCGAACGCTCTGACGGGGGCATGGCCCTTTACGTCAGCGTGATCCTGACCTACGGGATCCGGATCCGGGAAAGTGCGGAGGAAGTCCAGCGGATCCTCCGGGATGCAGTGGAGGAGTATACGGGTTTCCATATCACGGCGGTGAATATCACTGTGAAGGGATTGGCTTGAAGCTGGAAGTGAGGGGTGCTTTGTCCTCTTGATTGCAAAAAAACAAAAAATAATAAAAAAGATTGTGATTTGCTCTTGCAAAAGATAAAAGAAGGGTTATAATAATGTTAGCACTCGGAAGGAACGAGTGCTAATAAAATGAAATGAATGATTCATTATAAATAAGGAGGTTTCTTTCATGACAATCAAACCATTAGGCGACAGAGTCGTCATCAAAATGCTGGAAGCAGAAGAAAAATCTAAGGGCGGGATCTTCCTCCCCGGACAGACAAAAGAAGAACCGCAGATCGCGGAAGTCGTAGCAGTAGGCCCCGGCGAAGTTCGGGACGGCGCTTTAGTACCGATGCAGGTCAAGGTTGGCGATAAGATCTTATTCCCCAAGTTCATGGGCGTGGAAGTTCGCGTTGAAGGCGAAGACCTGATCGTGATCGCAGAAAAAGACATTTTCGCAGTTCTGGAAGGATAATAATAATTAGTTGGAGGAATAAAAAATGGCAAAAGATATTAAATACGCAGAAGACGCAAGAAGAAAAATGGAAGCCGGCGTTAATAAATTAGCCAACGCCGTTAAAGTAACATTAGGGCCTAAGGGCAGAAACGTTATCTTAGACAAGCGGTTCGGACTGCCGGTCATCACCAATGACGGTGTAACCATCGCCAGAGACATCGAACTGGATGATCGTTATGAAAACATGGGCGCTCAGATGGTCAAAGAAGTAGCAACTAAGACCAACGATATCGCCGGTGACGGTACCACAACTGCTACACTGCTGGCTCAGATCATGATCCGGGAAGGCATGAGAAACGTAGCTGCCGGTGCAAATCCGATGGCACTGAAGAAGGGCATGGAAATGGCCTGCAATTGTGCGGTAGAAGAACTGAAGAAGATCTCCAAGCAGGTAGAAGGCAAAGACCACATCGCTCAGGTTGCCTCCATCTCCGCAGGCGACACACAGATCGGTGAACTGATCGCTCACGCTATGGACAAAGTTGGTGTGGAAGGCGTTATCACCGTTGAAGAATCCAAGACATTAGGAACAGAAGTAGACATCGTAGAAGGTATGCAGTTCGAAAGAGGTTACCTCTCCTCTTACATGGTTACCGATACCGATAAGATGGAAGCGGTTATCGACAATCCTTACATCTTAATTACCGATAAGAAAATCTCCCAGGGACAGGATCTGGTTCCGATCCTGGAACAGGTTTCCCAGGCTGGCGGCAAGCTGTTAGTCATCGGCGAAGACGTAGAAGGCGAAGCACTGGCCGTACTGGTTGTTAATAAAATCAGAGGACTGCTGGACAGCGTAGCTGTTAAGGCTCCGGGCTTTGGTGACAGAAGAAAAGAAATGCTGCGGGATATCGCGATCCTGACCGGCGGCGTTGTAATTGAATCCGATCTGGGCATGGACCTGAAGGAAGCTACACTGGATATGCTGGGAAGAGCCGGCACTGTTAAGGTCAACAAGGACCACTGCGTGATCGTTCACGGCCAGGGGGACCAGGCTGCGATCGAAGACAGAGTAAATCAGATCAAGGGCCTGATCGAGCTGGAAACCTCCGATTTCTCCAGAGAAAAGCTCCAGGAAAGACTGGGCAAACTGGCCGGCGGCGTTGCAGTCATCAAAGTGGGTGCTGCTACAGAAGCTGAACTCCAGGAAAGAAAGTACAGAATCGAAGATGCACTGAACGCTACCAGCGCTGCGGTAGAAGAAGGTTACGTATCCGGCGGCGGTGTTGCTCTGGTGAACGTATACAATCCGGTTGCTGAATTCGTACAGACTCTGTCCGGCGACATGAAGACCGGTGCAGCCATTGTGCTGAGAGCTCTGGAAGAACCTCTCCGTCAGATCGCATTCAACGCGGGTTACGAAGGCTCCATCGTTGTAGAAAAAGTGAAGAAGAGCGACGTTGGCGTAGGCTTCAACGCTGCAACTGAAGAATATGTGAACATGGAACAGGCCGGTATCATCGACCCGACCATGGTAACAAGATGCGCTCTGCAGAACGCTGTTTCCGCTTCCGCACTGCTGCTGACCACTGAAGTGGCGATCACAGATGTGGAAGATCCGATGAAGGACCTGCACGGCATGCCGGATGGCCCGATGATGTAAGATCGGAATGAAAACAAAATAATCACAGACAAAGCGAGATCCCTCGGTTTTATAAAGCCGAGGGATCTTTCATTTTTTGGAGAGCTTCTATTGTGG
>CADBSL010000187.1 GCA_902797345.1 uncultured Eubacteriales bacterium | reverse complement strand
ATCGTGACCGACCGGGACATCGAGTCCATCGTCGGCAGAAATATGGTGAAGTTCGACGGCAAATACCACTTCAAGTATTATGCGGTCAACAGCGCCACCGAAGTAGGCGCGACTGCCACCGTTACCCTGGAGTGGGATGAAGGCAAGGCTTCCAAGCGGCTGGCCTGCATCGGCGAAGGGATGGTAGAGGCAGCCTTCGGCGCCATCGACCAGATCACCGGGCTCAGCCCGGAACTGCTGGAATACAACGTGCAGGCCGTCACCGAGGGCATCGACTCCCAGGGTGAAGTGACCTGCCGGATGAGCCTGGATGATATCACCGTAACAGGCAGCGGCGCCAGCACAGACATCATCGAAGCCAGTATGATGGCTTACATCGACGGCATCAACAAACTGGTTTACGAGATCGAAAAGAGAGGAGCAGATTTTTAATGGGAATGACAATGACGCAGAAAATCATTGCGGCCCACGGCGGCGTGGATTCCGTCAAGGCCGGGGAACTGATCCGGGTAAACCTGGATTTCGTTCTGGGCAACGACGTAACATCGCCGGTAGCCATCAATGAATTTGAGAAAGCCGGATTTGACAAGATTTTCAGCAAGGAAAAGATCGCCTTCGTGATGGACCATTTCACACCGGCCAAGGATATCAACTCCGCCACTCTGGTCAAACGTTCCAAGGAATTCGCTCAGAAGTACGGCATCGTGAACTTCTTTGACGTAGGCACCGTGGGCATCGAGCACGCCCTTCTCCCGGAAAAAGGCCTGGTAGGTCCCGGCGAGATCATCATCGGCGCGGACAGCCACACCTGTACCTATGGCGCGTTAGGAGCATTCTCCACCGGCGTGGGCTCCACCGACATGGCGGCCGGCATGTACTCCGGTCAGGCCTGGTTCAAGGTGCCCTCGGCCATCAAATTCGAACTCACCGGCAAGCCGAACCCCTTCGTCAGCGGCAAGGATGTGATCCTCTCCATCATCGGGATGATCGGGGTAGAAGGCGCCCGGTATAAATCCATGGAATTCACCGGCGACGGACTGAAGTATCTGACCATGGACGACCGGCTCTGCATGGCGAACATGGCCATCGAAGCTGGCGGCAAGAACGGCATCTTCGAAGTGGATGACGTGACATTGAAATATGTAGAGGGCAGAGTGAACCGCCCCTTTAAATATTATTCGCCGGATCCGGATGCGGAATACGACGAGGTCTACACCATCGATCTCTCCCAGATCGAACCGACGGTGGCCTTCCCGCACCTGCCGGAAAACACGAAACCGGTCGCCGAAGCGGGAGACGTGCCGATCCAGCAGGTGGTCATCGGTTCCTGCACCAACGGCCGTCTGGAAGACATGAGAGCAGCTGCAGCCGTATTGAAGGGCCGCAAGGTCGCTGACGGCGTCCGCTGCATCATCATCCCGGCCACCCAGGACATCTACCGCCAGTCCATGGATGAAGGTCTGTTCAGCATCTTCCTGGATGCGGGCTGCGCCATCTCCACACCGACCTGCGGACCTTGCCTGGGCGGGCACATGGGCATTTTGGCGGACGGCGAACGGGCCGTAGCCACCACCAACCGGAACTTCGTCGGCAGAATGGGCCACACCGGCAGTGAAGTCTACCTGGCCAGCCCGGCAGTGGCAGCGGCCAGCGCAGTAGCCGGAAAGATCGCAGAGCCCAAGGACATCGGCATCACCGATCTGGAATATAAGAGAGGATAGGAGGGAGAAGTACATGCAAGCAAGAGGAACGGTTTTTAAGTACGGAGACAATGTCGATACCGACGTTATCATCCCGGCAAGATACCTGAACATCACGGACATGAAAGAACTGTCCGCCCATTGCATGGAGGATATCGACAAGGAATTCCGCGGCAAGGTCCGGGAAGGCGACATCATGGTCGCCGGGAACAACTTCGGCTGCGGCTCCTCCAGAGAGCATGCGCCGGCCACCATCAAGGCCTCCGGCATCTCCTGCGTTATCGCGAACTCCTTCGCCCGGATCTTCTACCGGAACTCCATCAACATCGGGCTGGCCATCATCGAGTGCCCGGAAGCCGCGGCGGCTATTTCCGCCGGGGACACCGTCAGCGTGGACTTTATCAAGGGCGAGATCGTCGATGAGACCACCGGACAAACCTTCCAGGCAGAACCCTTCCCGCCCTTCCTGCAGGACATCATCGACAAAGGCGGGCTGCTGAAGGCGATCAAATAGCCAGAAGCCTGGAGCTGGAAGCTCTCAGCTATCACGGAGGTAAGAATGAAATACAACATTGCAGTGATCAAAGGCGATGGCATCGGACCGGAGATCGTCACCGAAGCGGTAAAGGTCCTGGATGTCATCGGAAAGAAATTTGGACACGAATTCATCTATACAGAAAGTCTGGCCGGCGGTTGTGCCATCGATGCGGAAGGGATCCCTCTTCCCCAGGAAACCATCGACATTTGCAAGGCCAGCGACAGCGTATTGCTTGGTGCGGTCGGCGGACCAAAATGGGATAATCAGCCCGGGCACCTGCGGGCGGAAAAAGCCATTTTAGGTCTGCGGGCCGAGCTGGGACTCTTCGCGAACCTGCGGCCGGCACTGATGTTCGATGCCCTGTCCGACGCCTGTCCGTTAAAACCGGAAAAGGTGGAGGGGGGACTGGACGTGTTGATCGTCCGGGAACTCACCGGCGGCGTATACTTCGGTGAAAGAGGCCGGGAAATGACCCCGGATATGGGCGAGAAGGCCTGGGACATCATGCCCTACACGGAAAAAGAGATCGAACGGATCGGCCGTGTAGGATTTGAAATGGCCATGAAGAGAAACAAGAAGCTCACCAGCGTGGACAAGTCCAACGTGCTGGAGACCTCCCGCCTGTGGAGAAGCGTGATGCACAAACTGAAGGAAGAATATCCGGAAGTGGAATATAATGATCTGTTCGTGGACAACACCGCCATGCAGCTGGTGATGAATCCCCAGCAATTCGACGTGATCGTGACGGAAAATATGTTTGGAGACATCCTCTCCGACGAAGCTTCCGTCATCACCGGGTCCATCGGCATGCTGCCCTCCGCCAGTCTCGGAGAAGGCACCCGGGGCCTTTATGAACCCATCCACGGCTCTGCGCCGGACATCGCCGGAAAGGGCATCGCGAACCCTCTGGCCACGATCCTGGCGGCGGGGATGATGCTGCGGTACTCCTTCGGATTGATGGAGGAGGCCCAGGCCATCGAAGACGCGGTCAAAGCCGTCCTGGACGAGGGCTGGCGGACCGCGGACATCGCGAAAAAGGGAGAAAAAACCCTGTCCACACAGGAAATGGGCGCGAAAGTCATTGAAAAACTCGCGTAAGACTGTATAATAAAATTTGGATAGGATCATCGGACCTTCCCTGAGTAAGGTGTGGTGATACGATATAAAAAATGGAGGAATAAGAAAATGGCAAAGATCTATTATCAGGAAGATTGTAATCTGGCCTTACTGGAAGGCAAAACCATCGCTATCATCGGTTACGGCAGCCAGGGCCACGCCCACGCGCTGAATGCAAAGGAATCCGGTGCTCACGTGATCGTTGGTCTGTATGAAGGCAGCAAGTCCTGGAAGAAGGCAGAAGAACAGGGACTGGAAGTTTACACAGCAGCAGAAGCAGCGAAGAAGGCCGATATCATCATGATCCTGATCAATGACGAAAAGCAGGCTAAATTATACAAAGAAGATATCGAACCGAATCTGGAAGAAGGCAACATGCTGATGTTCGCACACGGATTCTCCATCCACTTCGGACAGATCGTACCTCCGCCGTTTGTAGATGTTACCATGATCGCGCCGAAGGGCCCGGGCCACACCGTACGGAGCCAGTACCTGGAAGGCAAAGGCGTTCCCTGCCTGATCGCGGTACAGCAGGATGCTACCGGCAAAGCTCATGACATCGCTCTGGCTTATGCACTGGCCATCGGCGGCGCAAGAGCCGGCGTACTGCAGACTACCTTCAGAGAAGAAACCGAAACAGACCTCTTTGGTGAACAGGTCGTTCTGTGCGGCGGCATCACCGCTCTGATGAAGGCTGGATTCGAAACACTGGTAGAAGCAGGGTATGAACCGGAAAGCGCTTACTTCGAATGTATCCACGAAATGAAGCTGATCGTTGACCTGATCTTCGAAAGCGGATTTGCCGGCATGAGATACTCCATCTCCAACACGGCTGAATACGGCGATTACATCACCGGTCCGAAGATCGTAACAGACGAAACCAAGGCGACCATGAAGAAGGTCCTCAAAGACATCCAGGACGGCACATTCGCCAAGAACTGGCTGCTGGAGAACCAGACCGGCTGCCCGAGCTTCAATGCAATGAGAAAGAGAGAAGCTTCCCACCAGCTGGAACAGGTTGGTGCAGAGCTGAGAAAGCTCTACAGCTGGAACGCCGACAACAAACTGATCGACAACTAGAAACAACAATCAACCGAGGCGGATCACAGATCCGCCTTTGTTGTTATGGGCGCCGGAAGCCAGTAGCTGGGAGCCGGAAGCGAATGCCTATAGCTCCAAGCTTCCAGCTCATAGCTCAGAATGGAGGTATCTATGGACCGTTTAACGTCAAAACTGATCATTTACCGCAACATCCCGAAGGACAGCATCCTCTTTCAGCTGGCAGGGATCTGCCGGCGGTTCCGGCTGGGGATGTACGACAGGGAAGACCTGATCGAGGATATCTACACTCAGATCCACCGGCTTCTGGATGTGGCCACAGCCTATGGATTCGACCAGAACCTGTGGCACGACTACCTGGCCTTCCTGTTGGCCACCACGGAAAACCCCTTCACTCTGGTGTCAGAGAAGACCGGCTCCCACGAAGGCAGTGTGCAGCAGCTGGTCCGGGGGGATTTTGAGATTTTCCGGCAGCTCTTTGACTACGATTTTTCCGAAATGGAGGAAAAACTGGGGATCAACTGCTTCTCGATCATCCAGGACTATGAGGCTGTGGTGAAGGAAGAGCGGATCTTCAATAAGAATGTCAGCGACAAGGTCCGGGAGCTCAGCGGCCTCATCGAAGTGACGGAAGACGCCCGGCAGATGTACGACATCGTGACGGATTTCTATTGTCGCTACGGCGTGGGGACCCTGGGATTGAACAAGGCTTTTCGGATCTCCGATAAAAAGGATGGACCTCTGCTGGAGCCCATCACTACGACTACGAATGTGGTATTGTCGGACCTGGTGGGGTATGAGCTTCAGAAACAGCAGCTCATCGACAACACCGAAGCCTTCATCCAGGGAAAACCCGCTAATAATGTGCTGTTGTACGGGGACGCCGGCACCGGGAAGTCCACCAGCGTCAAGGCGATCCTGAACGAGTACTATGACCGGGGGCTTCGGATGGTGGAGATCTACAAGCACCAGTTCCAGGATCTGTCCAAGGTGATCTCGGCCATCAAAGACCGGAATTACCGGTTCATCCTCTTCATGGACGACCTGTCCTTTGAGGAGTTCGAGATCGAATACAAATACCTGAAGGCTGTGATCGAGGGTGGACTGGAGACCCGGCCGGAGAATGTGCTGATCTACGCCACTTCAAATCGGCGGCACCTGATCCGGGAGACCTGGAGCGAGCGGTCCGACCGGTCTGACGACGAATTCCATCGTTCCGACAACCTCCAGGAGAAGCTGTCTCTGGCGGGACGGTTCGGCGTGACCATCGCTTACTACAGCCCCCAGAAGAAGCAGTTCAATGAGATCGTGACGGCTTTGGCAGCCCGGCACCCGGAGATCACTCTTTCGGAAGAAGCGCTGCTGATGCAGGCCAATGCCTGGGAGATGCGCCACGGCGGGAAGTCCGGCCGGACGGCCCAGCAGTTCATCGATTACCTGTTGGGGAAGGTGTGAGAAGAAAGAACGGAGCGGGGAGCAGTTGCTTCCCGCTTTTTTGATTTTATGGTTGACTTTTTCGGCAAATGGAGTAGGATAATACTTGTTGTTTACGTACTTTTAAAAAGTAAAAGGAGGTATTATCATGAAAAAGTACATTGCTGAATTGATCGGCACATTCGTGTTAGTATTTGTCGGCTGCGGCACTGCTGCGGTTTTAGGCTGCACAGCGGAACCCACAGCTGCTTATCTGATGACAGCGCTGGCTTTCGGCGGCGTTATCGTAGCCATGGCTTATTCCATCGGCAACGTATCCGGCTGCCACGTGAATCCGGCGGTTTCCCTGGGCGTTTTCCTGAACAAGGGAATGAGCGGCAAGGATTTCATCGGCTACGTTGTAGCTCAGTGCATCGGCGCGCTGGCAGGTGCTCTGGTACTGATGGCTCTGATCGGAAAAGAATATGGTCTGGGGACCAACGGTCTGTATGACGGCAGCATCGGCAAATCTCTGCTGATCGAGATCATCCTGACCTGCATTTTCGTTCTGGCGATCTTAGGCGTTACCAGCAAAACAGAAAACGGCAAAGTGGCGGGCCTGGTCATCGGTGCTTCCCTGACACTGGTGCACCTGATCGGCATCCACTTCACCGGCACCAGCGTAAACCCGGCCAGATCCTTAGGGCCGGCTCTGCTGATGGGTGGCGACGCGCTTTCCTGCGTATGGGTATTCATCGTTGCTCCGCTGGTAGGCGGCGCACTGGCTGCCTGCATCTGGAGAGCGATCCGGACAGAAGAATAATCCAATTTTTCCTTTCATCGAAGGGCCCGGCGGGAGAACCTGCCGGGTCTTTTGTTTGAAATTCCTTGAAACCCCCGGCAGCATGGAGTATAATGAGTTTCGTTAGCAAAATCTAACCATCATCAACATATAAGGAGAAATCATCCATGAAAGCAAGTAAATTCATCGGCATCCTGACGATCCTGATCGGCGGAGCCATCGCCATCGGCCCCTGGACCTTCGTCAGAGTCTGCGGGAATATGTCGGATTCCGACCCCATGTGTCACAAGACCAGACTGATCGCTCTGGGAATCGGCGCCATCATCGTACTTCTTGGCATCATCATGTTCCTGCTTCGGAACAAGATCGCGGCGGGGCTGTTTTCCGT
>CADBSL010000186.1 GCA_902797345.1 uncultured Eubacteriales bacterium | reverse complement strand
CATCGTCCTGGCTTCGGAAAAATACATCGGCAAGGAAGTCTTCCCCTCCAGCTGGCACGGTGTGGACATCACAGCCTACCTGCTGGTCACCTTTGACGGAAGCACCCGGGAAGAAGTGGAACGGCTGACGGAAGAAGCTGCGGACATCGCCCTGGACGCCGGGGCTTTAGACGTGCTGATCGCCGATACTTCCACCCGGATCCGCAATGCATGGTCCGCCCGGTCCTCCTTCCTGGAGGCCATCATGGACCAGATCGACCTCATCGATGAGTGCGATGTGGTGGTGCCGGTGGACAAGATCGCCGGGTATATGGAATACGTCAATGGCTTGGGAGATCAATTGGGATTCGAGGTCCGGTCCTTTGGTCATGCCGGCGACGGCAATATCCATATCTATCAGTGCTCCAATGAAATGTCCAAAGAGGAATTCCTGCGGACCGGCGAGATCTTCTTTGATAAAGTGTATAAAGAAGCATCCCGGTTGGGAGGCCTGGTGTCCGGCGAACACGGCATCGGATTTGGAAAGACCCAATACCTGGCGGATTCGGTGGGTGAGATCAATGTGGAATTGATGAAGGGGATCAAAAAGGTCTTTGACCCGAAACTGATCCTGAACCCCGGGAAAGTCATCCGCTTTGACGAAGAGAGTGAATAAGGAGTACGTATGAATATTTGTGTATGCATCAAACAGGTGCCGGACACGACCCAGATCCGGATCGACCCGGAGACCCATACTTTGGTCCGGGCTGGGGTCCCCAGCATCGTAAATCCCTTTGACGGTTATGCGCTGGAGGCAGCCGTCCGGCTGACGGAACGGAATGGCGGAGGCACCGTCGTGGTCCTTTCCATGGGACCGGAGCAGGCGGTTTCCGCCCTGCGGGACTGTCTGGCAGTGGGCGCTGATGAAGGCTTTTTGGTCACCAGCCGGAAATTTGGCGGGTCTGACACCCTGGCCACCAGCTATATCCTCTCCTCCGCGATCCGGAAGATCGAAAAGATCAAAGGAAAGCCCTTTGACCTGATCCTCTGCGGAAAACAGGCGGTGGACGGCGACACGGCCCAGGTCGGGCCGGAAATGGCGGAACACCTGGGCATCCCCCAGGTTACCTATGCTTTGAATCTGGCGGAAAAAGGCGGCAGCCTTCGGGTCCGCCGGGAGACCGACAACGGCGTGGCCATCGTGGAAACGCGGCTCCCGGCGTTGGTGACGGTGGCGAAGCTGCCCTTTGAACCCCGTTATCCCAACATCCAGGCCTGGAAAAGGGCCCGGCACGCAGAAGTGCGGATCCTTTCCGAAGCAGACCTGGAACTGGATGTGTCCCGCTGCGGACTGAAAGGCTCCCCCACCCGGGTGGTCTCCACCTATGTACCGGTCCGGGAGAAGAAAGGTCTGCGCATCACCGGTGAAACCATGGATGAAACGGCGGAAAAGCTTTTTGGCGAGCTGATCCGTGCGGGAAAGCTTTAGGGGGTGCGTGATGGATCGTTTTGAAGAATATAAGAATGTTTGGGTCTTGATCGAGACCGAGCACGGAGAAGCGAAAAACGTCGGCTTTGAGCTGCTGAATGCGGCACGGCCGCTGGCGGAAGGAAAAGGCTGCGACCTGGTGGCTGTGGTCATCGGTCACGACATCGGCCAGATCTGCCGGGACGCCCTTTGCTACGGCGCAGACTCCGTCATCGCCGTGGAAGGCGAAGAATATGAAACCTACAGTACGGACGCCTTTTCGAAGGCATTGATCCAGCTGATCGAAAAACACAAACCGGACGCCATGATCATCGGCGCCACCGGAAACGGCCGGGACCTAGGCCCGAAGGTGGCCTGCCACATCAAGACCGGCCTGACTGCGGACTGCACCGGCCTGGGGCTGAATGACGACGGTGAAAACATCGCCTGGACCCGCCCCACTTTCGGAGGAAATCTGATGGCGACGATCATCTGCCCCGACAGCCGTCCTCAAATGGGGACCGTCCGCCCCGGGGTCTTCCGGAAAGGCCGCTACGACGCTGCCCGGACCGGACCGATCCTCCGGGAAGAAATCCACATCCCTCCGGAAGACATCCGCACCCGGATCGTCTACCAGGCCGATGCCCTGTCATTGGCTCTGGATCTGGCGGATGCAGAGATCATCGTTGCCGGCGGCAGAGGGATGGGCTCCCAGGAGAATTTCCGGATTCTGAAGGAGTTGGCGGACGAACTGGGGGCTTACCTGGCCTGCAGCCGGGCGGTAGTGGATGCCGGCTGGCTCGACCACACCTATCAGGTAGGACAGTCCGGCAAGACCGTGGCACCTAAGATCTACTTTGCAGTGGGGATCTCCGGTGCGATCCAGCACCTGGCCGGGATCTCCGGCGCGGAGACCGTCATCGCCATCAACAAAGATCCGGAAGCCCCGATCTTCGACATCGCAGACTACTGCATCGTAGGAGACCTGAACGAAGTGGTCCCCGCCCTCACCCGGGCTTATCGAAAGATGAAAGAACATTAGAATAATTAAGTCCACTAATAATACAAATCCCTGGGTATTCGGATCCGATCCCAGGAAATACAAAGAGGCGAGCTCCGTTAAAAGCTCGCCTCTCGTTTTTTCGTTATAATCCCCAATGTCGCGTTCCACCCATGGATGTATTTCCAAGAATCTCGTTTATTATCCATGATTCAATCTAAACTCTGAACCAGCTCATGTCCGCCTCGTGGACGAATCTTCGCTTCCCGTCATTTTCGTCCATGGTTCGACAGTAGATTTTCGATTGCTCCGTGGATG
>CADBSL010000185.1 GCA_902797345.1 uncultured Eubacteriales bacterium | reverse complement strand
GCTGATCCGGGAGGCCTTCCGGAATGAGATCCCGGATACCACCAAGATCATCATCGCCCAGCGGATCTCCTCCGTCCAGGAGGCGGACCAGATCATCGTGATGGAAAACGGCAGAGTCGATGCGGTAGGGACCCACGATGAGCTGCTGGCGACGAACGCGATCTATCAGGAAGCCTATTATTCCCAGGTGAAAGGGGGTGCTCTGAGTGAGTGATCGGAAAGAACACGTCCGTCAGACCGGCGGAAGACCCCCCAGAAACGTCCGGATGAAGGGGACCGGGGCAAAGGATGCCAAGGGCACCATCAAGCGTCTGATGGGGTATTTGGCCCCTTACAAAGGACGGCTGATCCTGGTGATCTTCCTGATCCTGGTCAGCTCCATCAGCGGCGCGGCCAGCTCCCTCTTTCTGGGGGTGCTGATCGACGATTTCATCGAACCGCTGACCCATATGGCCCACCCGGTCTTCACCCAATTGGCGAGGGTGCTGGGGATCATGGCGGTGGTTTACCTGGCGGGGATCCTGGCGACCCTGTTCCAGAACCGGATCATGGTCGTGGTGGCCCAGGGCGTGCTGAAAAAGGTCCGGGATGAGATGTTTGCCCACATGCAGAAGCTCCCGATCCGGTATTTTGACACGAATCATTTCGGGGACATCATGAGCCGCTACACCAACGATACGGACACCCTGCGGCAGCTGATGGCCCAGACGCTGGTCCAGCTGTTCTCCTCCGGGACCACCATCGTGGTGGTGCTGGCGTCGATGATCTACCTGAGCATCCCACTGACGGTGTTGGTGCTGGTGATCGTTTTCTTCATGCTCCGAGTGACAGGGACCATCGGCGGGAAGGCCGGCGTCTTCTTCGTGAAGCAGCAGAAGTCTCTGGGAGCAGTGAACGGATATATCGAGGAAATGGTCTCCGGGCAGAAGGTCATCAAAGTCTTCAATCACGAAGAGAAGACCAAGGAAGATTTCGATAAACTCAATGAAGAATTGAGAGAAAACGCGGCCAACGCAAATATTTTGGCCAATATCCTTATGCCCATCATGGGCAACCTGGGGAATCTGATGTACGTGATCGTGGCGATCGTAGGTGGTGCGCTGGCTATCAGCGGCATCTCCGCCGGGCTGACCCTGGGAGCCATCGCGGCCTTCCTGCAGCTGACCCGGAGTTTCGTGATGCCGGTGAACCAGGTGGCCCAGCAGATCAATGCGGTGGCTATGGCGCTGGCCGGAGCAGAGCGGATCTTTGATCTGATGGACGAGCCGGAGGAAACGGACGACGGCACTGTGACGCTGGTGGATGCGGAATACGTGGACGGGGTCCTGGCGGAAACGGATCACCGGACCGAAATGTGGGCCTGGAAGGAAGAGTTGGAAGACGGCAGCGTCCGGTTGACTCAGCTGAAGGGCGATGTCCGGTTCTTCGACGTGGACTTTGGCTACGAGGAGGGCAAGACCGTCCTGCATGATGTGAATCTATATGCGAAGCCGGGGCAGAAGGTGGCCTTCGTAGGCGCTACCGGTGCCGGCAAGACCACCATCACGAACCTGATCAACCGGTTCTACGATATTTCCGAAGGACAGATCCTGTACGACGGGATCGACGTCAAGAAGATGAAAAAATATGACCTGCGGCGGTCCCTGGGGTTCGTGCTGCAGGATACCAACCTCTTTACGGCTACCGTGAGGGAGAATATCCGCTACGGCAGGCTCACCGCCAGCGATGAGGATGTGGAGCAGGCAGCGAGACTGGCCAATGCCCACGATTTCATCATGCGGCTGCCGGAGGGGTACGACACGGTGCTGGAAAGCGACGGAGCCAATCTGTCCCAGGGGCAGCGGCAGCTCCTGTCCATCGCCCGGGCGGCGGTCAATGACCCGCCGGTGCTGATCCTGGACGAGGCGACCTCCACCATCGATACCCGTACCGAGGCCATCGTCCAGCGGGGGCTGGATTCGCTGATGAGCGGGCGGACGGTGTTCGTCATCGCCCACCGGCTGTCCACGGTCCAGAACTCCAACGTGATCATGGTGCTGGAGGACGGGCGGATCATCGAGCGGGGCGACCACGACGATCTGATCGCGCAGAAAGGGAAGTATTATCAGCTCTATACGGGAGCGTTTGAATTGGAGTAGGCCCCTCTCCGTCACCGCCTTCGGCGGTGCCACCTCCCCCCAGAGGGGGGAGGCAAGAGCGAGATCTTTAAAATAGTGGTTTACAAACGACCCGGGCGGGTCTATAATGTACTCAGTTGAATCTGTTTCAGGGCGAGGTGGAATTCCTC
>CADBSL010000184.1 GCA_902797345.1 uncultured Eubacteriales bacterium | reverse complement strand
TCCATGGCCAGAGCTTTTGACCCGGACAGCGGCGGCTCCCAGTTCTTTATCATGGTGGCGGATGCGCCCCATCTGGACGGCCAGTATGCAGCCTTCGGCAAGGTCATCGAAGGCATGGAAGTTGCGGACGAGATCGTGAACGTCCCCACGGACTACAGAGATCGTCCTCAGGAAGAACAGAAAATGAAGAAAGTAACGGCGGAGACCTTCGGCGTAGATTACGGCGAACCTATCCGTCTGACAGGAAGAAACGTATGAAGATCTACAACACGTTAACCAGAAGAAAAGAAGAATTCGTTCCCATCGACGAAAAGGAAGTCAAGATCTACGTCTGCGGACCTACGGTGTACAACTTTTTCCACATCGGCAACGCCCGTCCTTTCGTGGTCTTCGACACCCTTCGGAAGTACCTGGAATACCGGGGCTACAATGTGAAATTCGTACAGAACTTCACGGATGTGGACGACAAGATCTTAAAACGGGCCAATGAAGAGGGGATCACTCCTCTGGAAGTGGGCGAGAAGTACATCAAAGAGTACTACAAAGATGCCCAGGCTCTGAATGTAAAGAAAGCCACCGTGCACCCCAGAGTCACGGAAAACATCCCCGAGATCATCGAATTCGTGCAGAAGCTCATCGACAAGGGCTATGCTTACGAGGTGGACGGGGACGTCTATTACAGCACCCGGAAATTCCCGGATTACGGCAAGCTCTCCGGCCAGAACATCGACGAGCTGGAAGCCGGCGCCCGGATCATGATCGGAGAAACCAAACGGGATCCCCTGGACTTCGCTTTGTGGAAAGCCCAGAAGGAAGGGGAAGGTCTGGCTTGGGAATCTCCCTGGGGAATGGGCCGGCCGGGCTGGCACATCGAGTGCTCCGTGATGAGCACTAAGTATCTGGGTGAGACCATCGACATCCACGCCGGCGGTCAGGACCTGCAGTTCCCGCACCACGAGAACGAGATCGCCCAGACCGAAGCCTGCACCGGAAAGAAATTTGCGAATTACTGGATGCACAACGGCTATATTACCATCGACAAGGAAAAGATGAGTAAGTCCAAGGGCAACTTCTTCACCGTCCGGGACATCCTGGAGGAATATGAAGGAGAAGTGATGCGCTTTTTCCTGTTGTCCGGACATTACAGAGGGCCGATCGATTTCAGCCGGGATCTGATGGACCAGGCGAAAAACGGTCTGACCAGAATGAGAAACGCCAAGAGCAACCTGGAACACCTGATCGCTTCCGGAACGGAGGGTGCCATGACGGAAGACGAGGCAGCGAAGCTGGAAGGTCTTGCGAAGTACCGGGAAAAATTCATTGAGGCCATGGACGACGACCTGAATACGGCAGACGCCATCAGCGCGGTCTTCGAGTTGATCCGGGATGTCAATACCGATGTGAAGGACGGGGCGACCAAGGAATTTGCGCAGAAGGCACTGGACCTGCTGATGGAACTGACCTCTGTGCTGGGTCTTCTTCAGGTGGAAGAAGAAAAGGGCGTAGATGATGAGATCCAGAAATTAGTGGACGAACGTCAGGCTGCCCGGAAGGCAAAGGACTTCAAGCGGGCTGATGAGATCCGGGATATGCTGAAAGCTCAGGGCATCATTCTGGAAGATACGCCTCAGGGTGTGAAAATCACAAAATTGAGCTAGAAGCTGGAAGCCAAAAGCTTGAAACCAGGAGATAGAAGATGGGAGATTCGGGCCCGTCTCTGCGGGACATGATATAAAAAAACGTAGGGAAGGCTTCTGCTCCGAACAGATCAGAAAAAGAGGCTGTCCCTTCCGGGGCAGCCTTTTGGTATAATGAGAGATGAGATTATTAGTGATCAGTGATACCCATGGCAGTGTTGAAAAGGCCGTGGAATTGATACGAAAAGGAAATTATGATGCGGTGATCCACCTGGGGGATCTGGTCCGGGACGCGGAGGCGATCCGGCAGGAGACCGAAGCCTGGGTGATCGGCGTGGCAGGCAATATGGACGGAGATTTTTCGCCCCGGAACTATAAGGTGCTGAAGACGGAATTCGGCCGGATCCTGTTGGTCCACGGCCACCGGGAAAAGGTGAAATCAGGCCTGACGAATCTGTGTTACCGGGCGGAGGAAATGGACTGCAGGGCGGTCTTCTTCGGCCATACCCACCAGGCTTACTACGAAGAGGAGGATGGCCTGGTGCTGCTCAATCCGGGAAGTCTGTCACTGCCCTACGGGTGGGACCCACCCTCCTATGCGGAGGTGGAGATCACGGAAGAAGGGAAGCTGAACGCCGGGATCGTGTATATTTGAGCTGGGAGCGGGAAGCTGGCAGCTTCAAGCTCCGAGCCAATGATTGAGGTAAAAAAATGGGTAAATTTATTGTCATCGAAGGGACGGACGGGTCCGGCAAGTCGACCCAGACCCGGAAACTGACCCGGTACCTGAAGGCACAGGGCCTTACGGTAAAACAGTTCCACTTTCCCTCCGGAAAAGGGTTTTACGGCCGGGCCATCAACTCCTTCCTGCGGGGAGACCTGGGAAGTGCTCTGGAGGTGGACCCTTATTACGTAGCCTTCCTCTTTGCCCGGGACCGGATCCAGAATGCGGCCCTGGTGCGGAAGTGGATCGATAAGTATGATATCGTGCTGATGGATCGCTATGCTTACTCCAATGTGGCGTACCAGTGTGCGAAGCTGATGCGCAAACCACGGGAAAAGGAGAAACTCTATCGGTGGATCGTGGATATGGAATTCAAATCCGGTGAGATCCCGATCCCGGATCTGTGTATGTTCCTGGGAGTCCCCCGGGCGTTTTCCGAGAAAAAACTGCAGGAAGAACGGGCCGGCGGAGACCGGGATTACCTGGATGGAGCCTCCGATATCCATGAGGATAACCTGCTCCTGCAGCAAAATGTGGGTAGCGTCTACCGGGAAATGTGCCAGGAGTTTGATGAGATGGTCTACGTGGAGTGCGGAGATGCGTCTGGGAATATGATGAAAAGCGAGGAGATCCACCAGAAGATACTGGAGGTCATGAAGGAGAAAGGAGTCATTTAAAATGACGAAGGAAGAACGGATCGAAAAAGCGGTAAAGATTTTTACCACCAACGGATTTAACTGCTCTCAGGCGGTGCTGTGTGCGTACTGCGACTTGTACGGGCTGAATGAAGTAACGGCCTTCAAGCTGGCAGAAGGCTTCGGCCTGGGGATGAGCGGTTACAAGGATGAATGCGGTGCGGTGACCGGGATGTTCATGGCCCTGGGGCTGGACAACAGCGACGGACTTCTGACGGAAGG
>CADBSL010000183.1 GCA_902797345.1 uncultured Eubacteriales bacterium | reverse complement strand
CCGATGATGGAATGACCCGTCACCACGCAGCCGATCAGGATGGCACAAAAAAGAAAAATAACTACAACATTCATACACTCTTCAAAAGCTCTCAGCTCCAGGCTCCAAGCTTACAACTTAAAAACCACTTCAATATCCTTGTCCACTTTTTTCGCAAACTTTTCTCCGTCCCCGGCCTTCCCGACGATACTGCCGTAGTGGGTAGGGATCGCCGTCTTCGGCTTCAGAGCATTGACGAAAGCGGCCGCTTCCTTCGGGTCCATGGTGTAGGTCCCGCCGCAGGGAACCAACACGATGTCGCAATCCACGGCCCGGCCCTCCGGCGTGTCATCCATGTCGCCGCAGACGTAGACCCTGGTCCCGCCGATCTCCACCACGTAGCCCAGCCACTCATTCTCCTTCGGGTGGAACTGTTTTGCCGGGTTATAGGCCGGCACAGACCGCACAGTGATCCCGCAGACCTCTTCCTCCCGGTCCGGTTTCATAAAGGTGCAGTTTTTGTCGGTGATATTCGCTTTCTTCAGGGCTTTCTTCGTGGTCTTCGGTGCCACATATACCGTGTCCGCCTTCGCCACCTTCGCCAGATCCTCCGGGGAAAAATGGTCGAAATGATCGTGGGTGAAGAAGATCACGTCCGCGTCATGGACCGCATCCTTCACTTTGAAGGGATCGAAATACAACACCTTCTCCCCGCCGATGCGGATGCTGCTGTGTTCATTGATGGTGATTTCGTTGATCAGTTCCATAATCCTTCTCCTTCTATTCTTCCTTCATCAGATGGGAGTAATAGCTCCCGCACTGGTACAATGCCGCCGCCGGATTGTGTCCCAACACCCGGTCTTTGGTGATCAGAGTCGTCACCGGCGCCTCCGAGTATTTATAAAACAGGGTGTCGTGCCCCACGCAAAGCCCGATGACCACGTTCAGGTCCGTCCCCTCCTTATTCAGGAGCCCGGCCTGGAGGATCGGGTTGCACATCACCGGCCCCGGGCCCTTTCCTAGGAAAGACTCCTCCGGGATGCCGATGGCGGTCTTGTCCACGGACCCGATTTTACAGGCCGCCCCAACCACGTCAAATCCTTTCTTCCGCAGGATCCGGGCAAAGATCCGGCTCTCTTCGATCAGCCCTACACAGGTAGCGATGCCGATCTTTTGATACCCCATCCGCCGGGCGAATTCTGCCGTTTCTTCCACTCGGGTGTATTTTCGGTAAAAATCCGCCTCCACCTCTGCCGAGATCACGGCGATCCGGTGATTGTCCGGGTCCTCATACAGCGCCATCACTTCCCGGATCTCTTCCTCCGAAAGTGCCGCCGTGGGACAGAATCCCGGGTACTCACTGTCTCTCTTATTGCAATTCAACACGCCGCAGTCCACGCAGCTCAGATCCTTTTTCTCCATCGGGACCGCCCCCTTTCGTTTTTTTCATCCTACCACAGTTTCCTTTAAAATCCAAGAGGCCGCGCAGACTCCATCAGGCGTCTTCAAATCCGAACTTCCGGCAAAAGGACAGGAAGGTCCTGGTGACTACCGAATCCTGCCGGGCCGGAAGATATGCCACGCCGATGGTCCGGGTTGACCCGGCGTTAAAAATAATATATGATGGGTGTGGAAAATAACCTGTCAGGAGGTAAGAAATATGAACAAAACATTGCGCGAAATGAACCGGGAAGAACTCTTCTGTGTTCTGACCGGGTCCGGCGGAGCCCTGGAAAAAGCACAGCTGCAGACCATCCTCGAAGAAGTGATGCACCGCAGGGGGATCCACCACATGGATGAGATCGGGCCGGAAGTCCACCTGGAAGAACTGGTGGCGGAATACTACGAAGGCAAAGAGTAGCAAAACCAAAAGGACACTCTGCAGAAACAGAGTGTCTTTTTTTATTTCGTCAGAAGCCAATCCCGGATGCCCCGGTACATCCCTTCCGCCAGGGTCTCCCGGTATGCGTCCGTGGCCATTTTTGCGTCTTCCTCTGCATTGCTGAGGAATCCCATTTCCACTAAGATCACCGGCACCTTGGACCAGTTGAACCCCGTCAGATCCGTCCGTTCCACCAGTCCATGATCTTCGGCGCCGGTAGCCCGGATCATGGCGTCGTGGACCGATTGGGCCGCCGCCCGGCTGGGTCCTGTGATCTCCGGTGCTGCAAGAAGGCTCCCCGCCGGCACCAACACCGAGACCCCGTGGATGTTCGGATTCTCCGACCCGTCGGCATGGATCCGGACACACAGGTCCGCTCCGGCTTCATTGGCCATTTCCGCCCGTTCGATATTGGACACGGCGGCCTCATGGGTGGTCCGGGTCATGATCACCGAAGCCCCCTTCGCTTCCAACTTCATTTTCAGTTTTTCCGCCACCGCCAGATTCAGTTCTTCTTCCGTTTGGGAATTCCCCACGGCGCCGCTGACATAGGCGGGTTTCGTCTCCGAGGACAGGGGCGATACCGCTTCCTGTTTGCTCTCGGAGGTGATGCCGTGGCCCGGATCCAGGCAGATCGTGAACCCCGTCAGATCTTCCTCTCCGCTACTTTCGGCAACACCTTCTCCCGATTGGGGGGAGGCTGGAGTCTCGTCCTGAGCCGCAGGTTGTTCCGGCTCCGGTTCCACATCCTCCAGCAAAAATGGATTCTGGCAGCCGCACAAGACCAACGCCAGAAAAAGCGTCAACAGGATCGCTCCGGTCCTGAAAACACCCCGGGATCCCCCGGGGCTGTCGGTTTTCTTTTTGTTCATCAGATATCGTCCTCTGCTCTATTTCCAACCCATGTCCTTTTCATACTGGACGATGGTATCCACATTGGCCCGCTCGATGCTGTTCATCCGGGACTTGGCCACGGACTGTGTACAGGAGGAATCCCGCACGTACCAGCTCTTGCTTTCAAAATAATTCTTCCAACGGGCCGTCTGGAAAGCGTAACCGTGACGGGCATAGATCTCATTCCGGATCGCCGCCACCGTATCCTGGTCATACCCGCTCAGGTCGGAATAGGAAATATACCGGGTATTGGTAGGCCACAGATACCCATCGGATCTTACACTGGAATAGTAGGTGCCGGAAGCATAACCGGTACCGTAATAGTAATAATTGTTCACGGTCTGAGGTTCCTGCTGGGCCGCTGCCTGTTCCTGCTCCTGCTGAGCCTGGACATCCGGGTCGACCTTCGGATTCTGCTGGGCTTCCTGTTTCGCCTTCTCCGCTTCCGCTGCCGCCTGGGCCTGCTGGGCCTCCAGCTGAGCGATCTGGGCTTCCTGCTTGCCGTGGGTCAGTGTTGTAAAGGCAAAGATCCCCGCCACCAGCACGATCGCCGCAGCGGCGATGATCGCGATGATCACCCCGGTGCTGAATCCCTTTTTTACCGCTTTTGCCGGTTCCTCATACTCGTATTCATCTTCATATTCAACCTCTTCAGGTCCCGGTCCCCCCACTGGTGTCCCGCAATGGGGACAGAACGCCGCTCCGTCCCGTAATTCGTTTCCGCATTTCTGACAATACATGACTGTTCTCCTTTCGCCACCCATTCCTTCGCAAAACATTTTTACCTGATTATTATCTCACATTTTTAGCTGTTCTTCCATATAAAAGTGAAAGAATCCGTGGAAAATCCCGGACCCGGCTTGTATAATAAAAAAAAAGATAACACCCGATCCCTTAGGAGGTGCCTTATGAGAACCATTTCCAAGCCATTCCGATTTTTCTTTGTCCTGCTGCTGTCTGTGATGATGGTGGCGGCGATGATCCCACCTCTGGCGGTCTCCGCCGAACCCACCGAATACGTCATCCCGTCGGGTCTGAGCGTAAACCTCAGCAGCATCCCAGACGGTGCGGACGTCAAGCTTGCCGGCAATGCCGCGATCCGAATCGACTGCACAAAGACCATAAACAGTATCACTTACACCGGAAGCGATCCTGCTTCCGACACCCTGACCATAAGTCAGATCGGGCCTTCCGGGTCACTTCACATCTCTTCGAATGTGTACGCGTCCAACCTCACGATCGACGCCGCTTCCACCTCGATATACTTCGAGAAGGACCTTGCCGTGAAGAAGAGTCCCGGCGAATTCGGTGGGGTCGGCACGGCCCTGTTCAAAAACGGAGAGATCCATGTCTGGGGAGGGGTGGAGTTCGGAAAGAAGATGGAAGTCACGGCTCCAGCCTACGTCACCATCGGCCAGGGTCTGAATACCAGTGACACCACTATCGGCAACACCTACACCCAGACAGGCGGCACCCTGTTGGTCGGCAAAGGGATCTACGGGTGCGAAACGGTGATCGTTTCCGGAGGGATCCTGCGGACCGGCAGGAACACCCCCGCTTATGATGGCATCAACACCCGCTATTTCCGGATGTCCGGCGGCACCGTGGAACTAAAAGGCCGTAGGGTCGGCCTGGACGCAAGGTATGATGCAGAGATCACCGGCGGTGAATGTACCGCCACCGGAACGGACTCCGGTTCCTTCGGTCTCTTCGCCCAGAACTATCTCAAAGTGACCGGAGGCAGGTTCACCGCCACCGGGGATGCCGTGGCCTGTGCGATCTCCCGGTATACCGGCACCGCGGAGGAAGCTTTCCGGATCCAGTCTCCCATG
>CADBSL010000182.1 GCA_902797345.1 uncultured Eubacteriales bacterium | reverse complement strand
TGTGGCGTCTACATCCTTCAGGTCATCCGGATACTTCTCAGCGAAGTATTCCATCGTGTCCTTTTCCACCTGATCCATGTTTTCCTGACGCTCTACCTTATCTTCGGTGTAGATGGCATCCTTCATCTTGTCGGTTGCGTAAGCCAGTACTTCCGCTTCCAGTTCTTCGGAAACCACGTGGAGCTTTGGCTCCTTCTTTTCCTTGCCGACCTTGGCCTGGATGTCTTCGATGAAGGCGATGATCTTCTTGATCTCTTCGTGTGCTCTCATGATCGCTTCCAGCATGTCGTCTTCGGAGATCTCATTGGCGCCGGCTTCTACCATCATGATCGCTTCCTTGGTACCGGAAACCACCAGGTGCAGGTCGCTCTGTTCTCTCTGTTCCAGTGTGGGGTTGACGATGAATTCATCGCCGATCTTGCCCATCATGACCGTACCGGTGGGGCCTTCGAAGGGTATGTCGGATATGCTCAGCGCGATGGAAGAACCGATCATAGCCACGATCTCGGAGGGGCAGTCAAAGTCTGCGCTCATAATGGTAGCCACTACGTGCACGTCATTGTAATATCCCTTCGGGAACAGGGGACGGATCGGGCGGTCCATCAGACGGGCGCTCAGCGTCGCCTTTTCAGAGGCCTTGCCTTCTCTCTTGATAAATCCGCCGGGGATCTTTCCGGCAGCATACATTTTCTCTTCATAGTCGCAGGTCAGCGGGAAGAAGTCGATGCCTTCCTTGGCTTCTGCGGAAGCGGTCGCGGTCACCAGGACCACGGTGTCGCCGTAGCGGACCATTGTTGAGCCGTTGCACAGTTGTGCCACTTTACCGGTCTCAACTCTCAGGGTACGCCCTGCGAGTTCCATTTCGAATACGTTGAAATTGTCCATTTTTACCTCCAATTTGTTACTTGACCCGGCAGGGTCCTGGCTTGACAATCCGGCCTGTTTGGTGTGAAATAAGCCCGATTCTCAAGCCTGAAACTCCCTGCCCATTTATGCTCATAAAGCGGGGCTTGAATAAACCCCGCTTTTTGAAAGCCACTATTATTTTCTCAGACCCAGACGCGCGATCAGGCTTCTGTATCTTTCGATGTCCTTATCCTTCAGATAAGCCAGCAGGTTTCTTCTCTGGCCGACCATCTTCAGCAGACCTCTTCTGGAGTGGTGGTCCTTCTTGTGGACGCTGAGGTGCTCGTTCAGGTGGTTGATCCGGTTGGTCAGGATCGCGATCTGAACTTCCGGGGAACCGGTGTCGCCTTCGTGTGTCTTGAATTCGTCGATGATCAATGCTTTCTTTTCTTTGTCCATTTTTATTCTCCTTTTCTTTTATTACCGATATGCCGGGTAAAGCGTTGGAGCTTCGCAAAACGCAGCATACGGCTCACTCAAATGATTTTATCACATTCCAAAGTCGGTGTAAAGGGATTTATTCTTCTTCTTCGTGATAATCCCGGGCTGTCTGGCAGTCTCTCTGGATCTGCTCCGCCAGTTCATCCACGCTGGGGAACTTCATCTCATCCCGGATCTTTTTGATGAATTCTACCTTTATCATCCGACCGTAAATGTCCTTGTTGAAGTCAAAGATATGTGTTTCGATGACTCTTTTGTTGTCGCCGATGGTGGGCTTGATCCCCACATTGGTGACCCCTTCGTATTGTTTGAAATTATAGTCGCACAGAGTGATGTACACGCCGTTGGACGGAGTTACCATGGCTTCGTCGATGAGGATGTTGGAGGTGGGGAACCCGATGGTCCGCCCGATCATATTCCCCTTCACCACTTCTCCGCCGATGGAATAATTCCGGCCCAGCATCAACCGTACTTCGTCGACCTTTCCTTCCGCGATCAGTTCCCGGATCAATGTGCTGCTGACTACCTGTCCCTTGACCTTGACCGGGTCGATGACATGGAGGCTGAAGCCTCTTCTGCGGCCCATCTTCATGAGCAGATCGGTGTCGCCCTTGGCCTGGTATCCGAACCGGTAATTGAAACCGCAGTACGCCTCCTTCATCTTCAGCTTATCCATCAGGATGTCCGTCACGAAGTCCTCCGGAGAGGTGTGACTGATATGGTAATCGAAGTCGATGGAAAACAGGTAATCGATTCCCATCTTTTTCATCATTTCCACTTTTTCGTCGTAGTACATGATGTTTTTGATGACCCGTTTGCCGGCAACCACGTTCTTCGGGTGGTTATTGAAGGTGAACACTGCGCTCTTCATCCCGGTGATCCGGGCGCTTTTCACTGCCCGCCGGATCAGCTCCTGGTGACCGACATGGATGCCGTCAAAGTTCCCCAGTGCCACCACGGTTTCCTTTATATTCTGGATATCATCCAAGGATCTGAATACTTTCATAGATTCGTTCCTCCGTTAAGATCCCTGTAAAACACCTTGTGAGGGACCAGTTGTTTTGTATGTTTGTCGATGGTGGCCATGGCGAGAAAATCGTCGCCCCGGTACACCCGGTAATAGTTTTCTTCTTCGGATCCGATCTTCACCTGAGGCAGTTTGATATAGCCGCCGTTGATGAAGACCCTTGCCTCGGGAGTCTCCAGTTCTGCCTTCGGGTAATCCCGGATCGGGAAATCCACCGGCAGCAGCCACTCCTCCGGAGGAGTCCCGCTGTCGAGATAGTCCTGGAGCTCTTCGAAGGTCATGGAATCCTCCATGGAAAAAGCGCCGCTCCGGGTCCGGGCCAGAAAACTCATAGCCCCGCCGCAGCCCAGCTTTTCTCCGATCTCGGTGCAGATGGTCCGGACATAAGTCCCCTTGGAACAGTCCACATCAAAAAGGATCCGGTCCCGATCATATCTCAGGATCTTCAACTCCCGGATGGTGACCTTCCGGGCCTTCACGGCCACATCTTCACCACTCCGGGCATATTCGTACAGCCTCCGCCCGGCGACTCTCACCGCCGAATACATGGGAGGCACCTGCCGGATCTCTCCCCGAAACAGTTTCTCCATTTCCAGGATCTCCGGCTCGCTGAACCTGGGCGGCTCCTGCTTCTCCAGACTGCTGCCCCAGATGTCTCCGGTCTCGGACCGAACGCCTAAGATCATCTCGCACCGGTACTTCTTGAAGTCCCTGTCCAGATACTCGGTGATCCGGGTCGCTGTGCCCAGTCCCACCGGCAGCACGCCTGCCGCCATGGGGTCCAGCGTCCCGGTGTGCCCCACCTTTTTCTGACCCACCATCCTCCGGATCACCTGGACCACGTCGTGGGAGGTCATCCCCGTAGGCTTGAGGACATTGATGAATCCGTTCATGGCCGGCCGTCCTTTTCCCGGAAGACCGCCTCGATCTTGGGATACAGACAGGCCTTCACCTGGTCGATGGTCCCTTTCATGGAACCGCCGGCCGCCTTTTTGTGCCCGCCGCCGCCGAATTCTGCCGCAATGGCGGAAACATCCACGTCGTACTTGGCCCGGAATCCCAGTTTCCACAGGTCCGGTTCGATCTCCTTGGCGAAGCAGGCCACTTCCACCGTGTCCACTCCGCGGATGGTTTCGATGACGCCGTCGCTGTCGGCGATCTCCGCTCCCCGTTTTTCGAACAGTTCCCTGGGCGCGTGGGCCATGACGAACCGGTCGCCGCAAAGATAATCCATGGTCTGGAGGATGTCGCTGTGGACCTGGAGCTTCACCTTCCGCTCATTTTGATAGATCGCCACGCTGATCTCGTTGATGTCGATGCCGATGTCAAAAAGGTCTGCCGCGATCCGGTGGGTCCGGGCGGTAGTCGAGGAATATTCGAATTCCCCGGTGTCGGTGACGATGGCGGTATAGATCGCCTCCGCCGCCTTCACGTCGATCTCCCAGCCGGCTTCCCGGATCATCTCATAGAGGATCTCCCCGGCCGCCGCCGCATCTCCGTCCACGTAGTTGTATTC
>CADBSL010000181.1 GCA_902797345.1 uncultured Eubacteriales bacterium | reverse complement strand
TCCGCCCCGCACATATAAACTAAAATGGTATTGGTATCTCTGCCGTTCCCGTTGATGGTGGTGAATTTATCTCTGGCTTCCGGCGCCACCTCTGTATTCAGCACCCCGTCATTGGATTCCGAGGCCGTCCAGCCGCTGGACACGCCGCTGCCGGAGTTCAGCATGCTCTGCAGGTCGCTGATGTCGACGCTGCTGCCGCCTCCGCCGCCGAAAAGGCCGCCCCCCAGGGCACCGCCGCCCCCGATCAGGGCCACTACCGCCAGGATGATGATGGGCAGACAACCCATCCGACCACCGCCCCGCTGACCGCCGCTGCCGGAACTCTGGTTCCCGCCGAAGCCGCCGGACTGGCCGGAGCCTTTTCCGAACATGCTGCCGCCGCCCACCGGGCCGCCGCCATGTCCGCTGCCTGTTTTGTGCACTCCGCTCCCGCCGCCGGAAGTGAATGTTTTCCTCGCTCTTGGTCTGTTCTGCATAATAACCTCCCTACGTTTCCCTGTCACTCGAAACTATATCAAGACCATTTTATCACCTGACGGAGCAAACAAAAAGACCCTTCCGCAGTTTTTCTTGCGAAAGAGTCTTTGCTCTCACCGTCTCGGATCTCTTACATCAGCGGTGCGATGAGTTTCATCACGCTGCCGCCGACCTTATAGAAAATGGATTCGTTTTGGATGGTCTCTAGAGTGACCTCCCGGCACTGGGCCTGGGTGAGCAGGTAATCCGCCTCGATCTCCCGGATGCAGGGAACGTCGTAAAGGTAGGTCCCGCATTCAAAGTGGTGGTACAGGCTCCGGTAATCCAGATTGATGGTCCCCACCACGGCTTTTTTATCGTCGCTGACAAAGACCTTCGCGTGGACGAATCCGGGGGTGTATTCGTAGATCTTCACACCGGATTGCACCAGGGATTTATAGTGGGACTTCGCCAGAGCATAGGCCGGTTTTTTGTCCGGGATCCCCGGCAGGATGATCCGCACGTCTACGCCCCGCTCCGCTGCATATTTCAGCGCCATCTCCAGCTCTCCGTCCAGGATCAGATACGGGGTCATGATGTGGACGTAATCCGTCGCCCGGTAAAGGATGTCCATGTACACGGATTCCCCTACTTTGTCATCATCCAGCGGACAATCCCCAAAGGGCATCACAAACCCGGGTTCTTCCCTTTTTTCCTGCTCCGTCAGATAAGGACGGTATTCCCGCTCCGATTCGTCGATGTTCCACATCGTCAGGAACATGAGGGCGAAGCTTTCCGCTGCTTCCCCTTCCAGCATCAGCGCGGTATCCTTCCAGTGTCCGAAGGGGGCGATCCGGTTGATGTACTCATCTCCCAGATTGACACCGCCGTTGAAGGCCACCTTCCCGTCGATCGCCAGGATCTTCCGGTGATCCCGATAATTATACTGCGTGGTCACCAAAGGCCGGATAGGAGAAAATGCTTTGGCTTTGATCCCCAGTTCCGCCAGTTTTTTTGCATAATGATAGGGGATCTTGGAGATCTCGCACATCCCGTCGTACATGACCCGGACATCGACGCCCTGCTGGGCCTTTTCCTCCAGGATCTTCAGGATCTTCCCCCACATCTCGCCCTCTTCAATGATGAAATATTCCATAAAGATGTATTTTTCCGCCTTCCGAAGCTGCTCCAGCATGGCTTCAAACTTCGCTTCGCCTAAGGGAAAATAGGTGACTTTCGTATTCTCATAGAGTGGGAAGCATCCGGCACGGTTCAAAAACCGGCACAAGTCTTCCAGGCCGCTGTCGCCTTCCTCCAGTTTTTCCAGCACTCCCTCCGGCTGGACAAGAACATCCCGGCTGTCTTCGATATTCGCCGCCACCTGAGCCCGGATCTTTCGATGACCGAAGTCTGCCTTTGTAAAGGCCAGGAACAACGCCCCAGCCACCGGGGCCACCGCCATCAACACCATCCAGGTCATCTTCGCCGTGGAGTCCATGGAGCAGTTGAACAGGTACAGGAGCATGACCAGGGTAAAGGCCACCATAATGCCCTGATAATGGGGCAGATACTCCTGGAACATCAGCAGCAGCAGTACGACGATCGTAACCTGGATCGCCATCAACAGGAGAATGGGCACCGTCCGGCTGAAGATCAGTCCAAACAGTCCCTTCATTTTGGGCTTGGCCAGACGGATGATCTCCTCACTCGGGTCCTCCACAAAAGTCTTCCATGTCGGTTCACTCATTAAATACTCTCCTTTCACGTCTTTTGTGCTTTTATATTACAGGAAAAACCTTTTGTTCTCAAGGATATTTTATGTTAGGATAGATTTTGCGGCGTGAAGCCGACTTTTGCATCGAAAGGACAACCCCATGGGAAAACGCTCAGAAAGAAATACCAAAGGAAAGATCGCCTCCGCAGCCTGGACGCTGTTTACCGAAAAAGGATACGATAACACCACCATCGAGGACATCATCGAAGCTTCCGGGACCTCCCGGGGCTCCTTTTACCACTATTTCGAGGGAAAGGACTCCCTCATCGCTTCTATGACCTTCGTGCTGGACGAAGAATACCAGCGGATGGAGGAACGGCTGGATCCGGCCTGGTCCGCCGGGGAGAAGCTGCTGTTCATGGACCTGGAGATCTGCCGGTTCATGGAAAACCAGCTCTCCGTGGAGATGGTGACCCGGCTCACCGCCTCTCAACTGGTAACAGAAAATGCCCGGGCGTTGCTGGACCGGAACCGGTATTATTACCGGCTTCTCCGAAACGTCGTGGAAGAGGGACTCCTGAAGGGGGAACTCCGTCCGGAGTACACCGTCAATGACATCGTCAAGGCCTTCTCCGTTCTGGAGCGGGGGCTCATGTACGACTGGTGCCTGTGCCGGGGAGAATACAGCCTGACGGACTACGCCCGAAAGCTCATGCCCCTGTACCTGGAACCTTATGTGATCCGAAAAGGAGAATAGTTCCTGTTGAAACCGCGAAAAACCGCCTTCCTCTTTGGAAGACGGTTTTTCTTTTGATGAACGATGATCAAATATCGAGGCTGTCGAAGGTGTCGGTGATCTCCTTCTCCGGGGCCTTGGTGATCAGGGAGACCACGACGATGAAGAAGGTGGTCACCAGGAAGGCCGGGAGGAGTTCGTAAATATTCCAGGCACCGCCTAACGGCCGCACCATGAACTTCCACAGGAAGATGGTGATGGCGCCGGCCACCATGCCGGCCATGACGCCCTGCCGATTGCAGCGGCGCCAGTACAGCGCCAGCAGCATGGTGGGCCCGAAGCAGGCGCCGAAGCCCGCCCAGGCGAAGGACACGATGCCAAAGATGCTGCTTTCCGGATTTCTCGCCAGGAAGATGGCGATGAGGGCGATGACGATGACCGTCCCCCGGGCCGCCAGCATGTTCTGTTTCGAAGAAAGTTTCCGCCCGCAGGTGCCCTGCAGGATGTTTTCGGAAAAGGCGGATGCGGCCACCAGAAGTTGAGAGTCCGCGGTGGACATGGTGGCTGCCAGGATCCCCGCCAGGATCACCCCGCCCACGATCGCGGCCAGGAAGCCGTAGGTGGACAGCAGGTTCGCCAGGTAGACGATGACCCGCTCCGTATCGCTGCCTTCCAGGAAGGGGATCCGTCCGGCTCTGGATACGCCGAAGCCCACGATGCCGATCAATACGGCCACGCCCATGGAGATCACGACCCAGGTCGCCGCTATGCGGCGGGAGATCTTCAGTTCGTTCTCATCCCGGATCGCCATGAACCGGACTAAGATATGGGGCATACCGAAATACCCCAGGCCCCAGGCCAGCGTCGAGACGATGGTGATGAACCCATAGGACAGAGCCTTTCCGGTCTCGTTATCGTGGGTCTGGAACAGGTGCAGGTACCCGGCATTGTTTTTCGCGGTATCGATCACAGCGTCCATCCCGCCGGCCTGATGGATGGCGAAGAAGACGATGACGCACAGAGACGTGGTCATGATGATGGACTGGATCAGGTCCATGGTGGCGACGGCCTTGAAACCGCCGATGGAGGTGTAGCTGATGATGACCAGCGCACCGATCACTACAGCCGCCATGTAATTCCAGCCGAAGAGGCTGTTGAAGAGCTTCCCGATGGCCACCAGGCCGGAAGCCACGTAAGGTACGAAGAAT
>CADBSL010000180.1 GCA_902797345.1 uncultured Eubacteriales bacterium | reverse complement strand
TCCAGGTGCACTTCGCCCCCCTCCGGGGTGAATTTCACGGCATTGCCCAGGATATTCAGAAGCACCTGTTTCAACTTCATACTGTCGCCGATATAATAATCATCCACCTGGCCATTGATCAGACACTCGTAGCGGAGGCCGTTGTCCTGGCACTGGCCGCTGATCATGGTATTGATCTGTTCCAACAAGTGAGAGAAGGAGAATTCTTCGTTGTTTAGCGTCAGCCGTCCCGATTCGATCCGGGACATATCCAAAATGTCATTGATCAGACCCAACAGATGTCTGGCGGAATCACCGATCTTTTCCAGGCTGTCCCGGGTCTTTTGAGGCACACCGGGGTCGCTAAGTGCGATGCTGTCCAGACCGATGATGGCGTTCATCGGCGTCCGGATCTCGTGACTCATATTAGACAGGAACGCCGTCTTCGCCTTATTGGCTTCTTCTGCCTGAGCCAGAGCCTCGTTGAGTGCCTGGTTCCGATCCAATGCTTCCCGGGTCTCTTTATCTACGTTGGTGAATCCCACGCCTACCGCGTGGACGAGATTATCCTCCCGGTCTTCCGCGTAACGGACCCCCGCCATCCGAAGGAGTTCATAGGATTCCACCCCGTCATCTTCCACCAGATACCGGCAGGAGATGATCAGATTCTTCTCTAAACCCTTCCGTACCGCCTCGGGGTCGATGAACCGGAGGAACTCCTCCCGGTAGCTTTCCGCTACCCGTTCATAAGCATATTCGGTGAAGGATTTCCGGAAGTCGAAATGCTCCCCATCCTTCAGGGCGTTTTTCGCATTCGGGTCAGACCGGTAGCAGATGCCTTCTCCGGTATCCAGGTCCACATAGTACACGCTTCGATAATCGGAGGCCAGGGCCGTGATCATCTGGTCCTGTTCCGCCCGAAGTCTTTCCTGTTCCAACAGCTGCTCCTGGAGAGCCAGCCGCTGCTCCAGTTCTTCCTGCTTGATCCGGTTTTCCGTTTCCGCCGTTTCCCTTTCCAGTATCATCCGGGACGTCCGACGGGACTGCCCCATCATGATCCCAAAGAAAGCCAACAGCACCAATCCGGTAAGAATGGTCTGAAGCAGGCTCCGCCGGGTCACCCCGCTGGAGATCGAACTGATCTGATCGCTGATGATGCTTTCGCGGATCAGATACGTCAGCATCCAGTCCGTGCCCTCTACCGGGATGTAGAACATCGTCTCCTGGATATCGTCATAGGTAAAGGAGATACTCCCCTCTTTACCGGTCTTGAAGTCCTCTATCATCTGATCGACCGAGTATCCCCGTTCCGGTCTTGAATGGTGCATCGCCTCCAGCAGGTTCGAATCCCTGGACAATCCTCCCAGCACCACATTGGACAGGGGGTACCCGTCTCTGGAGTACAGATTGCAGAAAGTGGTCTCGTTGGTATCCGGCTGGAGAGAGACCCCCTCCAACAGGTTCGTCATTTCCATTTCCGTGAAACAGGCGATCAATTCCTTATCCTGGAAGGGAGTCGGATCGATGGGAATGGCGATAATGACTTTCTTGTCCTTCTGATCCAGATCCTTAGCATAGATCACAGGCTCTTTCAATGATTTATAGTCAAATTCATATTCATCGATATCGTCTGAGGTACCGGTGGACGTGTAGACCAATCCATCCTCATCCACAAAAGCAAATCTATCCAGTTTGAACAATTGCTTCATCCTGGACTGGAACGCCTGAAGGTGCTGCGGGCTGCTGAGGTCTTCGTCTTCCATCATGGAAACGGCGGTTTCCATGTTTTTGATATTGGTATTCAGATTGGATACGATTACCTGTTCCCGACGGCCGGCCAGCTCGTCCAGATAGAGCATGCTGACTTCACGGACAGTCTGTTCATTGGCCCCCCGGGTCGCCTGACCCATCCAGATGGTTTCCAGGATCATGATCGCCGCCAGGATCATCACACCAATGACGACAAAACGTAGGATCCGGTTCTGTTGATTCATCTCAGTCTTCCTTTCCGCCCCGGTTTTTCCGGGATATTTATGTTAAATAAAGAAATTTCTCTAATTCTTTATATTTTACCATAAAAAAGTCGGGAGCGCCAGTATGAACTGACGCTCCTTTCCCTTCTCTCTTATTCCTGAAAGATGTTATTCTTTGATGTCCGGCAGGTTCTTCCGGAAGGATTCCAGTTCTTCATCCGTGGGGATGTTGTCCTGCATCTCGCCGTTGTGGAATTTTTCGAAAGCATACAGATCAAAGTAACCGGTGCCGGTGAGGCCGAAGAGGATTTTTTTCTCTTCTCCCGTCTCCTTGCACTTCAGCGCTTCGTCGATGGCCACCTTGATGGCATGGGAGCTTTCCGGTGCCGGCAGGATCCCTTCTGCCCGGGAGAACTGTTCCGCCGCAGCGAAGACGTCCGTCTGCTTCACCGCTACTGCCTTCATGTATCCGTCATGGTAGAGCTGGGACAGGATCCCGCTCATGCCGTGGAATCTCAGACCGCCGGCGTGATCCGGCGCCGGGATGAAATCGCTGCCCAGCGTGTACATCTTCACTAAGGGGCAGATCCGACCGGTATCCGCATAGTCGTAGGCGAAGACCCCTCTGGTGAAGGAAGGACAGGACTGGGGTTCTACTGCGATGATCTCATAATCTGCTTCGCCCCGGAGCTTCTCGCCCATGAAGGGGGAGATCAACCCGCCTAAGTTGGATCCGCCGCCGGCGCATCCGATGATCATGTCCGCCTTCACGCCGATCTTGTCCAGCGCCGCCTTGGCTTCCAGCCCGACGATGGACTGGTGCAGCAGCACCTGGTTCAAAACGCTGCCCAGAGCGTACCGGTAACCTTCGTTGGTGACCGCCACTTCCACCGCTTCGGAGATGGCGCAGCCCAGGCTGCCGCCGGTGCCGGGGTGTTCCTGCAGGATCTTCTGTCCCACCTGAGTCTCCATGGAGGGAGACGGTGTGACGGAAGCGCCGTAGACTTTCATGACTTCCCGGCGGTACGGTTTCTGTTCATAAGAGGTCTTTACCATGAATACCTTGCAGTCCAGGTCGAAATAGGAACAGGCCATGGACAGCGCCGTCCCCCATTGGCCGGCTCCGGTCTCGGTGGTCACGCCTTTGAGACCCTGCTGTTTGGCGTAATAGGCCTGGGCCAGAGCGGAGTTCAGCTTGTGGCTGCCGCTGGTGTTGTTGCCTTCGAACTTGTAGTAGATGTGGGCCGGGGTCCCCAGCTTCTTCTCCAGATTGTACGCTCTGAAGAGGGGGGACGGCCGATACATCTTATAATAGCGCTGCACTTCTTCCGGGATCGGGATATACGGGGTGTCGTCGTCCAGTTCCTGTTTCACCAGTTCCTTGCAGAACACGCCGCACAGTTCTTCTTCCGTGAAGGGTTTCTTCGTCCCCGGGTTCAACAACGGTGCCGGCTTGTTTTTCATGTCCGCCCGGACATTGTAGTAAGCCTTCGGCATTTCGTTTTCTTCCAGATAGATCTTTGTGGGGATTTCATTGTACTTCATGTTTCTTCTCCTTTTCCGTTTCCATAAGCTTTTAAAAAATGGTGTTGGTCCGGGACAAGAGTATAAAAAAAACCTGTCCCTGCATTTGCTGGGACAGGATATGATCTTCCTGCGGTGCCACCCGGCTTGACGTTTACAAAACGCCCTCTCAACGCGTACCAACATACGCCGACTTTTGTTGACGGGGAGTCCAGCCCCGGCTCGCATACTCGAAAAACTTTCCGCTCGCCCTCAGAAGTCCATTCGGTCTCATGTTCCTCACCGCGATCCCACCATCCGCGGCTCTCTGTGCAGGAAGGGATG
>CADBSL010000179.1 GCA_902797345.1 uncultured Eubacteriales bacterium | reverse complement strand
GTGCTGACGTACAGATAGGGGTGCCCGTCTTCCAGTTCCAATGTGGACGTGCAGTTGGTATCATCCAGCACATCCTGTACCCACACCGTCTCCAGCGTATTCAGATCCAGACAGAACAGATACCCGTCATTGGTGGTGAAGAAGATGTGGCCCCGCCAGATGATGGCGCTGTCCTCCATTCCCAGATACATGGATCCGCTGCGCTTGCCGTAGTACCGCCACTTCACCGGCGGAGAGGGCGTTACGCTGAGGACGCCGTTGGCCTCATCGTAGAAGGTATTCAGTGTATAAATGTATAAAATGCCATTCTCACCGGGGTAGATCAGCTTGTCGGTCTCCGCATCCACCAGGGCCGACCCGTCGAAATAGCTCAGGGTGCCCCGCTTGCTGAAGCTGTCTGCATTCCCAAAGGTGTACATGACTTCACAGTCGATCAGGTTGATGATGAACACCCGGCTCTTGCCCTGGGTGCTGTCATACCCGCTTCCCAGGTACATGATGGGATATCCTCTGGGATCCAGTGCACCGGCCCCTTTGAAGGTATAGCCCAAGTACATCGGGTCCCGGGTCTTCTCCCCGGTCTCCAGATCCAGGAAGTAGATATGCCCGTCCATGGTGGCGTAGATGACTTCCGTCAGCTCCTCCGCTTCCTTCGCCCAGTCGTGCATGTTCATGTTCTGACGAACTTCCTTAGGCCAGGTCATCATCAAAGGCTGGCCCACCCAGCCGCTGCCGGTCCAGACTTCTCCGTCCGGCGCCTTCAGCGCTCCGGTACCGACCACCCAGGATTCTCCGAATCTCTGCTTGACGATATCGGCAGTCCCGTAGCTGCTGGACTCCCGGAAATTGTTGCCCCGGAAGGTCACGATGCCTTCCACATCGGTGTAATCGGAGCCATAGCCAAAGTCGATGGGACTGTCGGACTGATAAGAATCCACGATCTCATCTCCCACCATGATGGCGGTCTCTTTGATCAGATTCTCCGGCCGGGTGTTTTCCGTGGCTGCCGGCTCGAAATCCGGCATCTTGGCTTCCGCCACGCCCTCCTCGATCGCAGTCCGGGCTTTTTCGATCCCCGGCACCCAATCCATGGCGCCCAGATGGATCCCCGCCAGAAGTCCCAGGATCAGGACGGCGATGATGGCGATGATGATACCGATCCGCATCCGGCCATCCTTCTTCTTCGGAGCGGCGTTTCGTTTTCTCGCCGGTCCAGCAGAAGTCCCTTCCGGTTTCACCGGTCTCTCCGGCCTCTTGATTGTTGGCTTTTTGATGGACTTCAACGCTCCGCCTGCGGCGGCCAATGCTGCCTTACCGGGGGCGGATCGGGAAGTTTCCTTCTTATCTTGTTTTACTTTTGGTTGAGCCGGCTGCTTCCTTTCAGGCGCCGGCCGGGATGCCGTCTCAGTGTTTGCCTTTACCGAGCCGGGCTCCCAGGGTGCGGCCACTCCGACCGCTGCCGCTTTTCCCCGCAGTTCCTCCTCGACCTCAGAAGCTTCTGAGATCGGAGCGGCTTCGAAGCGGCTCCTCTCTTCCTGCAGGGTACGTTCTTCCTGCTTCAACCATTTTTGCTGGGATTCGATGCCCCGGTTTTCGACCTCCAGACGTTCTTCTTCTTCCTTCAGTTTGGAAAACCGCTCTTTGAGCTTTTCCTCGATCACGTCCAGCCGGGCCTGCCGGGCGTCCATCTTCCTCTGCTGGACATCCAGGCTCTTCTGCCGGTCATTCAGTTCCCTTTCCAATGCATCAAATTGAGCCTGCCGGCTCTCCAGCTCATCCTGGAGCCGATCCAGCTCTTCCATGAAATCTTCCGGCAATTCATAATCCGCGAAGAAATCGTATAAATAATTGTTCTTTGTTCCCATTTTCTATCTCTCGACCTCAAAATAAATGATATTTTGTATTGGGCAGATGTAGTAGATAATTGGATAAAACTGCAATACAATTAGTGGTTTTTTACCAATTCTGATTATACCACAGTCTGAACTGGAAAGGCACTATAATTTATATTATTTTGGAAAAAACCTCTGTTTCTATCAAAAAAGAACCACCTCAGGGTGGTTCTTTTTTTGGTGGAGATGGCGGGAATCGAACCCGCGTCCGAAAGCACTTCCCCATGTATTTCTCCGAGCGCAGCT
>CADBSL010000178.1 GCA_902797345.1 uncultured Eubacteriales bacterium | reverse complement strand
TGGGGCGCCGGGATCAAGATACTCCTGAGGGGCTTTCATTGACACCGGTTCCCGCCTGTGATACCATGATTCCAACCATTCAAAGAAAGAAGGAGTGAGAGACATGATCCCTACAAGAGAAGAAGCGTTGGAACTGCTGAAGGAATATAATAAGGACGACTTCCACATCAAACACGCGTTGACGGTGGAGGGCGTGATGAGATACTTTGCGAAGGAACTGGGCTACGGGGACCAGGAAGAATACTGGGGCCTGGTGGGCCTGCTCCACGACCTGGATTTTGAAATGTATCCGGAGGAGCACTGCATCAAAAGCCAGGAGATCATGCGGGAGAGGGGCATCGATGAAGGCATCATCCACTCCACCGCCTCCCACGGCTACGGGATGGGGCTCATTGACTTTGCCCCGGAACACGAGATGGAGAAGGTGCTCTACGCCACCGACGAATTGACGGGGCTTATCGGCGCTGTGGCCATCATGCGGCCCTCCAAGAGCGTGGACGATCTGGAAGTGAAGTCCGTGAAGAAGAAGTACAAGAATCTGAAGTTCGCGGCCGGGTGCTCCCGGGAAGTCATCGAAAAGGGCGCTGAAATGCTGGGCTGGGAACTGGAAGACCTGATCGGCCGGACGATCCTGGCTATGAGGGCGACAGACGCAGTGGATTAAGGGTGCCATGAGGGAATTATTGCAGATCTATCTGGCCGCCCTGCGGGTCGGAGCATTGACCTTTGGCGGCGGCTACGCCATGCTCCCCATCCTTCAAAAGGAAGTGGTGGAGGGCAAGGGCTGGAATACGGAAGAAGAGATCCTGGATTATTATGCCCTGGCTCAATGCCTGCCGGGGATCATCATGGTGAACACCCTGTCCTTCGTGGGGCAGACGCGCCGGGGCCGTTCCGGTGCGGTGGCAGCAGCGCTGGGAGCGATTACTCCCTCCCTGATCATCATCACGCTGATCGCGGCGGTGTTGACGGCTTTTGCGGACGTGCCGGCGGTGCAGCATGCCTTCGCCGGGATCCGGGTCTGTGTTTGTGTGCTCATTTTCAATTCGATCCTGAAGCTTTGGAAGAGTTCCGTCATCGACCGGGTGTGTCTGATCCTGTTTCTGGTGATCGCTTTGGGGTCCCTGTTCTTTGACATCACCCCCATTGCCTTCGTGGTGGGCGCGGCCCTGTTCGGGGTCCTGTACACGGTGATCCGTTCCCGGAAAGGGGGCGGCGCGGTATGATGATCTACCTGAGGCTTTTTTGGGAGTTCCTGAAGATCGGGCTGTTCTCCGTAGGCGGGGGGATGGCGACGCTGCCCTTCCTGTATGACCTGTCGGAGAAGACCGGCTGGTTCACCGCGGGACAGATCGCGGATATGCTGGCGGTGTCGGAATCCACACCGGGGCCCATCGGCATCAACATGGCCACCTACACCGGCTATACCGTGGCAGGGGTGCCCGGGGCGATCCTGGCTTCCGTGGGGATCATTATCCCGGGGCTGGCGTTGGTGATCCTGATTACGGCGGTGCTGGAGAAATTTCGGAACAACACCTATGTGGAAGGGGCTTTTTACGGGCTCCGACCGGCTTCTGTGGGATTGATTACGGCGGCGGGCCTTTTGGTGGCGAAAATCACCTTCCTGGATGAAGCGCTGCTGGCGGCCTATACGGAGGGAGGGGCTTCCGGAGGGATCCTTTCTCTGATCAGTTGGAAAGCGGTGATCCTTGCGGCAGCGCTGCTGCTTCTGACCCGCTGGTTCAAACCGACCCAAAAGCTCCACCCGGTGGTGTTTATTGCCGCTTCCGCCGCAGTGGGTGTCTTATTTCGATTTTAAGCTGGAAGCCGGAAGCCAGAAGCAAACAGCCTGATTCGCTGCTGCGTTTTGGGTGATAACAAAAGCTTCTCGCTTCCTGCTCCCGGCTTCTTGTTTTCTGCTTTTTTTTTACTGTACAAACTCTTCCAATTAAGGTAAAATGAAAGTTAAATCACATGAAAACGAAAATGCAATGATATAGACAAAGTGTAGAAAGGAACAGGTGAAAAATGGCATACTTTTACGACGAACCCTCGAGAACTTTCAGCGAATACCTTCTGGTACCCGGCTACTCCTCCAAGGATTGCATCCCGGCCAACGTGAGCCTCAAGACTCCGCTGGTGAAGTACAGAAAAGGCGAGGAAGAACCGGCTTTAAGCATGAACATCCCGCTGGTTTCCGCTGTTATGCAGGCGGTATCCGGCGATAAGATGGGGATCGCCCTGGCCCGGGAAGGCGGGGTATCCTTCATTTTCGGCTCTCAATCCGTGGAGAGCCAGGCAGCCATGGTCCGCAAAGTCAAGAAATTCAAAGCGGGCTTCGTGCCCAGCGATTCCAACATCCGTCCGGATCAGACCTTAAAGGACGTGCTGGAGTTGAAGGAAAAGAGCGGGCACTCCACTGTGGCGGTCACCGATGACGGCACAGCGGACGGGAAGCTGCTGGGACTGATCACCAGCAGAGACTACCGGATCAGCCGGATGAGCCTGGACGAGAAGGTGGAGAACTTCATGACGCCTTTCGAAAAGTTGATCTGGGGCAAAGACGGCATCACCTTAAGCGAAGCAAACGATATCCTCTGGGACAATAAGCTGAATTCCCTGCCCATCGTGGATGCGAATCAGCGCCTCACCGGATTCGTGTTCCGGAAGGACTATGTGGCCCACAAAGAATATCCCAATGAACTGCTGGATTCGCAGAAGAGCCTGATCGTGGGCGCCGGGATCAACACCCGGGACTTCGCCCAGAGAGTACCGGCTCTGGTGGAAGCCGGAGTGGACGTTTTAGTCATCGACTCCTCCGAAGGCTTCTCCGAATGGCAGAAGATCACCATCGAATGGATCCGGGAACACTACGGGGATACCGTGAAAGTGGGCGCCGGCAACGTGGTGGATGAAGAGGGATTCCGGTTCCTGGCGGAAGCGGGAGCGGATTTCGTCAAAGTCGGCATCGGCGGCGGCTCCATCTGCATCACCCGGGAGACCAAAGGCATTGGCCGTGGTCAGGCCACAGCCCTGATCGACGTCTGTGCCGCAAGGGACGCCTATTTCAAGGAAACCGGCATGTACGTACCGGTTTGTTCCGATGGCGGTATCGTATACGATTATCACATGACCCTGGCGCTGGCGATGGGCGCGGACTTCCTGATGCTCGGGAGGTATTTTGCCCGGTTCGACGAAAGCCCGGCGGCCAGAGTCAACATCAACGGCAACTACCTGAAAGAGTACTGGGGCGAGGGGTCCAACCGGGCCCGGAACTGGCAGCGGTATGACCTGGGCGGCGACGCGAAGTTATCCTTCGAAGAAGGCGTGGATTCCTATGTTCCTTACGCCGGATCTCTGAAGGAAAACGTGTCCATGACCCTGGCAAAGATCCGCTCCAC
>CADBSL010000177.1 GCA_902797345.1 uncultured Eubacteriales bacterium | reverse complement strand
TGACAGCCCTGCCGGTATGGAAGCGGCGGGGTGTCCGGTGAAGTTCGCGAAGAAGGTCTCGCAGAAGCCGATCAGGGGTTCCGTCGGGGTGCCGTTCACTTCCCTTGGCCCCAGGGTATTGCGGTCTGACGTGTTCTCCACCGGCAGACAGATGGTGGTGGGAGAGAGGATGATGTCGTACCACTCGAAGGCGTCTTCAAAGGCATCCAGCATCTCTGTCCGGAGACAGTTGAAGGCATAGTAGTCCAGGATCCCGCCCCGGGCGGTCTGTTCATTCCAGTAGATGAACTCTTCCGGCAGTTCCTCCCGGTGATCTTTTATCAGGTCGAATCCCTTCCGGCGGTCCAACTCCAGTTCGATGGCGGTATCCACGCAGATAGCGCGGCACCAGGTTTCGGCCATTTCCAGAGCGGAATGCCTGAAATGGAATGGCACCGGTTCTACAGTGGCGCCGGCTTCCCGAAATACAGCAGCCGCCTCTTTCGTGATCTCGGCGACTTCCGGGTCCACCGGGAACACGCCATAGTCCGGCGTGAAGCCGATCTTCCACCCCCGGAGGGAACGTTTCATTTCTTTTGTATAGTCTTCCACCCGCCGAGGCAGGCTCAGGGGGTCCCGGGGGTCGTAGCGGTCCATGTAATTGAAAAGGACCGCGATGTCCTCTACGGAACGGGCGATGCCGCCGTCGAAGCAGTAGGGGTGAGTGGCGGCCCAGGCGTCAGGCCGGGCGATGCTGGGAACGGTGCCCACGGATGGTTTGTAGCCGAAGCAGCCGCACCAGGCCGCGGGAATGCGGATGGAACCGCCGCCGTCGGTGCCCTGGGCGATGGGGACCAGCCCGTCTGCCACTGCAGCAGCGCTGCCGCCGGAAGACCCGCCGGAATTATACCGGGTGTCAAAGGGAGTGGAGGTCGGTCCGTAGAGCTTATTGTCACAGGTGCCCCGGAAGGCGAAGGCCGGTGCGTTGGTCTTGCCGATGGCGATGCCGCCGGCCAGTTCCATGGCCCGGCAGAATTCCGAGTCGGCTTCGTCCTCCCGGATCAGGGAGGCCACGCCGCCGTGGGAGTTGGTCCAGCCTCTTTTGGAGGGCAGGAAATCCTTCAGGGCGAAGGGCACTCCGGCAAAGGGGCCGGCGTTTTCCCTCCGGGTCCGGTCATTCAGTTTCAACGCCTCTTGTTCCGCGTATTCAAATTCCGTGTAGACGAAAGCGTTCAGGGAGGGATTCCGCTTTTCGATCCTTTTTTCAAAATAGCGGATCGTCTCCAGCGCGGAGATCTCCCCGGAACGGATCATCCGCCCCAGTTCTGAGGCGGACAGGTATTCGAGGTTGAGGGTATTGATCATGATTGGACTCCTTAATGATGCCTCGCTGCGCTCAAAAGGCTGTGAGCGAGGAGCTTGAATCGATAATCCATCGGCCGGAGAGTTTTAGCAATATTTCGCGATATACTCCTGCCCGACACCGTTCTTCTGCCACCGTTTGACGGTGTAATAGCCGATGGGGGAGAAGACGGCTTCGGACAGCATTTCGATGAAGGCGGCCAGGACGGAACACCCCAGACACTGGGCCACGGTCCAGTGGACCTGAAGCGCGCCGGGGATCATCGGCAGCACCACGAAGGCCAGGAAGACAAAGATGAAATTATCCAGGACCTGGGATAAGAAGGTGGACACGAAGGAACGGGTCGCATAGGCCACCTTCCCGTCGGGGTTCTTCGTGAAGAGCCCGCCGATGTAGATGTTGGTATAGTTATTGGTCAGTGCCGAGATCACGTAGGCGATGGTGCTGGCCGTTAGGATGGACCACTGCCCGCCGAAGATCATGTCCAGCTGAGGATAGTTCCCCAGGTGGCTGACGATCATGCAAATCAGACAGCAGGTCAAATTGGCGACGATGGCCAGGATGGACAGCTTATTGGCCGCTCTGGCGCCGTAGTGTTTCGTCACGATATCCATAAATAAAAAAGACAGCCACGAAATCAGGATCCCGGCATTGATAGCCAGCCAGGGCAGGGATACCAACGAGAACCGGGACAGAAAGTTCATCCCGATCACCACCAGGACAAAAAGCACTGTCAGCGCCGTCGGTACGGATTTGAGTAATGTGACCATCATTTCAAACTCGTGGCGTATCCACGAGCGTAAAGAACCTTTGTTATTCATTTTTTCC
>CADBSL010000176.1 GCA_902797345.1 uncultured Eubacteriales bacterium | reverse complement strand
TCCGACAGCCGCCCGGACAGGTCGCTGAGCTTCGGGCCTTCCTTCATGGGGTTGCCCTTGCTGTCCACCACCGTGCAAAGCATCAGGTAGATCATGTCTTCATTACGGTCCATAGTACGGGCCAGGACCCGGTAGACCTCCTGGAAGGCCGGGTAGGAACAATAGTAGCCGCCCCGCTTGTCCACTTCTTCTTCGATGAGCTTGCTTTGGATCTCTTCCACGCTTTCGTGCTGGTGGACCAGAGCGCCGGTGAGCCGGCTCACCAATTCCCGGATGTAGGCATTGGAATCCCGGCCGAATTCCCGGATGTACTCCGTTACCGTATCGTCGCAGAGCTGCTGGGCTTCTTCGTAACGGCCCAGGGAAGACAGAGCTTCCACGGAGAGCCGTTCCCACTCCGCAAAGGGATCCGCCTTCACGGCCACATCCCCCAGCCGCTTCATCGCCTTGAAGTCCTTCTGCTCCCGCAGCACCGCGGCCAGATCCTCCACGCAGCCCTGGAAGGCTTCCCGGAAGATCCGGGATTGCTGGACCGCCCAGACGGTGACGTTCAAATGCCCCAGAAAATCGCCCCGGTAGAGGCCGATGGCCCTCCGCAGCTGCTCCCGCTTTTCCTGCAGGTCTTCCGCCGACGCGGCCGCCTCCTTGGCTTTCATGAACTGTTCCGTATCCAGCACGACAGGGATCTCTTCCGTCCAGGAATAGACCCCTCGTTTGACTTCGATATAGTTTGCATCCGGAAGACCCAGGCTCTTCAACCGTTTCTTCGCGTTGTAAACAATGTTCCGGATGGCGTGCTGCACGTCGTCGATCTCCCGCTCCTCAAACAGCACGTCCCTCAGCACTTCCCGCTTCACGCCGGTGCCGTGGAAGAACAGGACCAGCTCCATCAACCGGCAGAACTGGGACCGCAGCTGCCGCTGGTCCACCAGCTCCACCCCGTTGTACATGATGGAAAACCCGTCCAACATCCGGACGTATAAAACATCTTTTTGATTCATATCCATATCTGACCCTTTCGCCATCTGCCGCCGGCGGCTATCCCAGTCTCTTGACCATGTTTTCGTAGTTGACACAGGACAGAAGGGCTGTATCCTTGGTGATTTTTCCTTCTTTATATAAGTTCAGCAGGCTCCCGTCCATGGTGCACATCCCGTCGGCAGACCCTGCCTGCATGACGGACTCCAGTTGGTGGAGCTTGCTTTCCCGGATCATGTTCTGCACGGCCACGGTAGATTTCATCACCTCGAAGACCGGGATCAGTCCCCCGTCCACACCGGGCACCAACTGCTGGCAGACGATCCCTTTGAGGATCTGGGCCAGCTGGATCTTCACCTGCTGCTGTTGGTTGGCCGGGAAGACGTCCAGGATCCGGTTGATGGTATTGGCGGCGCCGCTGGTGTGCAGTGTGCTTAACAGCAGCACCCCGGTTTCCGCCGCCGTCATGGCTGCAGAAATGGTATCGTAATCTCTCATCTCTCCCAGCAGGATCACGTCCGGGCTTTCCCTGAGGGCCGACCGCAGGGATTCCAGATACCCCGGGGTGTCGATGGAGATCTCCCGCTGGGTCACGATGGATTTATCGTGACGGTGGATGTACTCGATGGGGTCCTCCATGGTGATCACGTGGCCGTCCCGGCTCTTGTTGATCCGGTCGATCATACAGGCCAGAGTAGTGGACTTCCCGGTACCGGCAGATCCGGTGATCAGGACCAGCCCCTTCTTGTTGTCCGCCATGGAGAGGACTTCTTCCGGGATACCCAGCTCTTTGGGGTCCGGCAATCCGAACCGGATGACACGGATGACGGCCGCCAGAGAACCCCTCTGACGGAAGACGTTCACCCGGAAACGCCCCATCTGGGAAATGGTAACGGAAAAGTCGTCGTCCAGGCCCCGCTGGAGGTTGGTCTTCTCCCGGTTGCCCAGCCGGTAGATCTCGTCGATGAGTTCGGCGATGGGTTCCGGCATCATCCGCTCCCCGTCCAACCGCTGCTGGTGGCCGTGACACTTCAGGGTCACCGGCAGCCCGGCGATGAGAAAGATGTCGGAGGCCTCTGCTTCAATGGCCTTTTGCAGTATCTCTGTGATGTTCATGCTATTTCAGCCTCCTTTATCATTCCCCGTCCCACAGGTTGTGGATCAGGCCATCCTGTTCCCACTGCCGGCTGACTTTCCAGGTAACGACCTGGGGGCCGTCCGCGCCGGGGGTGGCGCCGATGGTGAGGATCAGTCCGTCCTGTTCGATGGTTTTCCAGAGGGCCCCCTCTCCGGTCCCTTCGGGACCACCTCCCCCCTCCAGGGGGGAGGCAAGAAGATTATCATTGGTCTCTCCGGTCGCTTCCGTCTCCGTTTGGGAGGCAAGAAGGTTGTCATCAGTCTCTCCGGTCACTTCCGCCCCCGTCTGGGAGGCAAGAAGGTTGTCGTACTCTGCGTTCGCCTCAAACCCTGCCGGGAATTCCGCTAAGGCTTCCTGGCCGGTGATCTCCAGTTCGTACCGCTCGGTAGTGGTCTGGGCGTAGCGCTGTGCCAGCCGGTCGTCCGCACCGGCTGTGGTATAGGTGAGGATCGAGAGGATCGTCAAACAGATGCTGATCACCGTGAGCAGCAATGCCAACGGTCCCAGCTTTACCGGTGCATGGTTCACTCGGATCCCTCCCCTCTGTAAGAAGCCGTATCCAATGTGTAGACCGGCTCGTCGTTGTCGTCATAATAAACGGAGATGTGGCTCTTCACCATTTCCCCGCTGCCCGCAGGCTCCGGTTCCCAGGTGGCCTCCACTCGGTAGATCCCGTCTTTGGCCGGGTTCCCGTCCTTATCGTAATAAGCCTGGACGGCTGTGGGGGCTGCACCGGTGCCGATGTTCCCCTCATCCAGCTGCTCCGCCAGTTCCTCCGGGTCCTCCGAAGCCGCCACGGCCTCTGCCACGTTCCGGGCCATCCCCACCGCTTTGGTGAGCTGATCCGCATCGCTGCTCAGCGCCTGCCCGGCGCCGAAGACCTGGGTCAGGACCAGGATGATCCCCACGAAGACCAGGATCATGATCAATGCTTCTACATAAAATGCTGTAATCGGGTGTCTCTTATTCACCGCCGTCACCCCCTTCGCTTCTCAGGGTGATCAGGGTCCTTCCCTCATCCGTGGTGACGATCAACCGATCTGCTGCCGGCCGTTCCACCTCGAAAACGGAAGTCTCGGCGATGACATTGGCCTGGTCGCCGGAGAGACCCTCGCTGATCTCTGCATAATCTTCTACCAGATGGCCTTCCCGCTGCCAGATCCGCTTCCCGTAGCCGGTGTTCCCGTCAGCGATCACCAAGACCGGACCCTCCGGCCCGTCGGTGATCCGAACGGAATCGGCCTCGTCGCTTTCCGCCACGCTGGTGGCGATATAGGCGGTGAGGGCCCTCATTTCCATATGGTCACTCTGCATCCCCGCCGTTTGGCCGTAGCTTCTGGCCCCGAAGACCACCAGCAGGAAAAACCCCGCCAGAAACAGCCCTACGATGGCGATGGTGAAAAAGGACATTGGATTCTTTCCCTTTGTTCTCAATCCGATGCACCTCCCGTTATACTGCCGACTTCGGTGTCACCACCACGGTGGGCGGCTGGTTCGAAGCGAATACATCATAAGTCACATAAAAGTCATCGGTATTGATCTGGAGCCCGTAGTGGTCCTCCAGATACTTCAGGTCCGGCGGATATACTCCTTCCACCACGTAACACTGGAGGGCGCTTTTCTGCACCGTGTCCTGGATGGCGGTGGCGCCTTCTTCCGTGATATCCGCGCCGGAACCCTTTGTCAGGGACCAGGCTGCCACCCCGGCTACGATCAACAGTACCAGGATGAGCCCGATCAAAAAGGCTTTGCTCTGTTTTATATCTGAATACATATCATCCCACCGAATTCATCATACCGATCAGGGGCAGCATCACGGAAAGCAACGCCATCCCTACTGTAACCATCAATACCCCGGACAGAAGCGGGTCCACGATCCCAACGATCCGGTCCACCAGTCCGGTGCAGTTTTCTTCCAATAACTTGGTCAGCCGCGCCAGCACGGATTCCATGTTGCCGCTGCGTTCTCCCGCCAGGAACATCCGTCCGTAGACCGGCTCGAACAGCTCTTCATCGTAAGCCGCCTGGGCGATGCTGTGGCCTTCTTCCATCCGGCTCTTGCACCGGTGAAGGACCTCCTCCACCTTCTTGCAGTCCGTCATGGGAATGCTCTCTTCCACGGCCTTGTCCTGCATCTCGCCGCTGGCCAGGAATGTCCCCAGGGCCGATGTGAACCGGAATTTCCCCAGGCTCTCCAGCAGTTCCCCGCAGAGAGGCAGCTTGTACAGGAATCCCTCCACCGTTTCTCTCTTGCCGTTTTTCCACAGGATCAGTCCGATGATCAACGCCGCCGCAATGATCACCATCACGATCAACGCCGCCCAGCAGAACCCGTAGGCCCAGTGGATATACCGGTAGGAGGAAGCCGCCAGGCTCCCGGTGAGTTTGTTATAGACTTCCGTAAACGTGGGAAGCACCATCACCAACATCACCAGCAGCACTGCGATGATGAGGATCAGCATGGCCGCCGGGTAGGTGACAGCGTTCTTGATTTTTTCGGAAATGGTTTTCTGTTCTTTGTAATAGTTCGACAGCCGGAAGAGGATATCTTCGAGCCGTCCGTAGGAGCCTCCCGCCGCCACCATCTGCAGCGCGTACTTGGGGAAGATCCCGCTTTCCTTCATGGCTTCGTCCAGGCTCTTGCCCTGGTCCACCTGTTCTTTCATGACCGTGAGGCCCTGCTGCAACACCCCATCGGAGGCTTTACTGTCGCTGAGCAGGAGCCCCACAGCTTCATCCGTGTGGATGCCTGACTGCATCATCATCCCCATGCTTTCACAAAAGGCACTGACGCCTAAATAGTCCAATTGTTTCTTCATTATCATTGCTCCTTCCGATCAGTAATAGTACACATCCGAATAGTTTCCGCCGTCGCCGATGAAGTCGCTGCTCTTTCCGTTGGCGGAGAAGGTCAGGTCCAGTCTGTTCCAGCTGTCCTCAGAGACCTCGTAGCTGACGGTGACCCACCCGGTCTCTTCCGTGTAGAACATATTCCAGGCGTGGTATGCACCCTTCGGAGATACGTAACCGAAGATCAGCTTGGTGGGAACGCCCTGGCTGCGGAGCATGGATGCTGCCAGAGACGCGTAGTCGAAGCAGATCCCCTTGCCGGTGGCCAGAGTCTCGTCCGGAACCGGTACGTAGCCGGACTGTACAGTCTTGGCCTTGTTCCAGTCGTAACGGACGTTTTTGGTGATGAGCTTATATACCTGGGCCACAAAGTCCAGCTTGGTTTCAGAACTTTCGGCCAGTTCATGTGCTTTTGCGATGCACGCGGAATCTGCGGTGTAGTTTACGTAGATGCTGGGCCGGATGAAGGGCTGGAATTCGTCGTCCAGATTTGCATTACAGGTAGTGCTGTAGACCGGCGAATACTTGTTGTCCACAATATTCTTCATCACTCTCAGGGTGTAGGACCCGTTGCCGCTCTGCAGCGGGAAAAAGGTTGTGGTCCCGTCCCCGGGGAGGTCATAATTGTAGGTCTTGCTGCCTTTGATGACCTGGAACTTGAGCCGCTTGGATTCCCATGCCTGAACACCTACATAACCGAGGTGAGCCTGGGAGCAGTCGATCTTGGCCGATCCGTTTCCTTTTGCGGCACTTTCATCGAAGACGTTGAGGGGCATATCGCCGTTCATGTCTTCGGCTGCCGGTTGTGCCCAGGTCTGTGCTTCTTCCTGGGCTGCGGGTGCTTCTGATGTCAGGGACTGTGTCGCTGTATCGGTGTCTTCCGATAATTCGACTACGCCCAGCGCAGCCATCGGCACGGCTGCTGCGATCATTCCCGCGATCAATACGATGATCAATGTCTTTCCTGCGAACTTCTTCATGGGTAGCCTCCTGTGTTTCACACCCGGCCGGGAGCCGGTTCTCTGTTTTACTAACTTTTCTACATTGTAACCTGCCCGGCGTCCGCAAAAGCGTCACAGGTTTAGGCGCTTTTGCGTTTTTTGTGTGAAACTTATTCCTTTTATATTTCTTCGGGTCAGTCTTCGCACAGGGCTGCGAAGGCGTCCCTCTGGGTCTTCACGTCTTGAAGGAGAGCCGGATAGTCCGCATCTTCCCTGGCCCGGAGCCGTTCGGTGATCTCCGAAAGGGCCTCATACAGCGGCGTCAGGGACAGATTCCCCGCCACGCCCTTCAGGGCATGGGCCGCTTCGAACGCGCCCTCCAGGTCCTTCTCCCCGAGGGTCTGCTCCAAACGTCCATAGTTTCCGTCTTCCAATCCCATACGGATCAGCTTGAAATAAAACTCTTCCTTCCCCATGCAGCGGGTCAGGCCTTCTTCCGTATTCGCACCTAAAGCTTTCAGCGCATCGATCGATAACATCATATCACCTCTTCGATAAATCTTTCAAACTCTTCGGGGGGCACCGGGCCGGAGAAATAGTATCCCTGGATCCGCTGGCAGCCCATCCGTTTCAGGTCTAACATCTGCTCTTCTGTTTCCACGCCCTCTGCCACGGCGATGACACCCAGCCGGTGGGCGATGTCCAGCATCAATTCCACCATCCGGGTGTTCCGGTCGCTGTTGTGGAGGTTGCGGATGAATCTCATATCCAGCTTCAGTACATCGATGGGCATCTCCGCCAGCATATTCAACGACGAATAGCCGGAGCCGAAGTCGTCCATTTCGATGTGGAAGCCATATCCGCGGAGTTCTTCCACGGTCTGGATCAGCTGGACGGAGTTTTCCGTGTAAGCCGATTCCGTGATCTCCAGGAAGTAGTCCTCGGGCTTGATCTCATTTTCTTTCATCAATGCCTTCAGGAAAGGAACGAAGTCCGCCGCATACATGTCGATCCGGGAAACATTCACCGACACCGGCACCGTGACGCCGAATTTCTCTCTCCACCGGCGCATCTGTTCCGCCGCTTCCTTCCAGACGTAACGGTCCAGCCGTTGGATCAGGCCATTCTTCTCAAAGAGAGGAATGAAGATCCCGGGGCTGATCATCCCCATTTCCGGGTGCTTCCACCGGATCAGGGCTTCCGCACTCTTCAGCACCGGCTTCTCGCCGGTGATGTCGTATTTGGGTTGGTAATAGACCAGGAACTGCTTTTCATCGATGGCTTTCTGCATGTCGTTGATGAGTTTCTGGTTTTTCAGGTCCTGTTCATGGAGATTATCGTCGTACAGTGAGATCCCCCTGTCATAGTTGTTTCGGATCAGATCCGCCGCCATCTTGGCCCGATCGAAGCACCGCTCCATGGGCAGGTTCTTGTCCGTTTCCCGGTAGACCCCGAGCCGCAGGTGCACCCGGGGGTTGGACAGGTCATTGGTCAGGTCCTCCATCAACATATCCCGCAGCTCTTCGTAATCCGTCCCCGACGGCAGGTACAACAGGAACGTGTCCGCATGGCTCCGTCCGGCCACACCGCCGGTTCCGGGAACCCGGGACATGATCCGCTCCCCGATCTGCTTCAGGATCCTGTCCCCGAAGGCCCGTCCCTGGATCTCGTTGATCAGGTGGAAGTTGTTCACGTCCATCACCAGCGCATCCATGTCCCAGGAGGGGTGGTGGAGCTTGAACAATTCGGAATAACGGTAGAAGAACTCCTTATTGAGAAGACCCGTCAGATCATCTCTTTCCGTGTTCTGGATGATATAGGTGTCTTCACTGAGTTCGATGATCCGCCGGATCCGTGCCTGTACCACTGCCGGCTTTTCCAATGGTTTTTTGATAAAATCCGCAGCGCCCTGCTGGAGGCTGGGCACCTCCGCGTCCTCGTCGGAGGTCAATACGATCACCGGGATCCGACGCAGCTCGTCGCTTCCCTGCATGATCTCCAGCACTTCCTGGCCGGACATCTTCGGCATCATCAGGTCCAGGATCACCAATGACAACAGTGACTGGTTTTCCCGAATGATCTCCAGGGCCTGCACGCCGTCTTCTGCCTCCAGGACGTCGTATTCATCCTCCAGATAAACGGACAGCAGCGCCCGATTGACGGGTTCGTCTTCCACGATAAGTACCAGACGCTTCCCGTCTTCTGAATAAAATCGGTCGTGACTTTTCAGCATATGATTTCTCCCCTTCAATTCTTGTCGTTCAGATCAGAGAGTGATTGTCCTTCTTCATAGAAAGCGTAATTGTTGCGGCCCTGTTCCTTCACTTTATACAGGGCTGCATCGGCGTGGGCAAAGACCGTTTCGCCGGGCTGTCCGATCTCGCTGAAGGCGATCCCCACACTGAGGGTGAAGGGCGGCAGTCCGTCGTCTTCCCGGGTCTTTTTCCGGATCTGATCGACCTTGGCCGATACCAGCCCCTTCATGTCCGGACCCACATTGACCATCAATACCGCGAATTCGTCTCCGCCGATCCGGCACACATAGTCTTCGCCACGGAAGCTGGCCTGCAGGGCTTTCGCCAGTTTCTGCAGCACCTGATCGCCCACCTGGTGTCCGTGATTATCGTTCATCTGTTTGAAGTAATCCAGATCCACCAGGATCAATGCGTTGTGCTGCGCTTCGCAGGTGGGCAGCACTTCCTCGAAGACGCCCCGGTTGTAAAGCCGGGTCAATGCGTCGTGGGTGGCCTCATAAGAGAGCTTGTCCTGGTGCACCTGGTTCTTTTCAAACATGGTGTTGTAGGTACGGGCCAGGTACTGGACTTCGTAGGACCCCCGCTCCGGGATCAGTTCCTTGTCCCGGATGCTGCCGATGGCTCTCCGAAGTGGGTTGAGGGCCAACAGCGTCGTCATCAGGAACGTCAGAAAAACAAGCAGCATCAGCGCCGCCACCAAAGCATAGGACAGGTTCAGATACCGGATCAGCTGACGGGCATTCTTCTGCTCGCCGGCCCGGGTCATAGACCGAAGTTCGTTCATGCACTGTTCCGCGCTGTTGGTGATGGAGGTTTTCTTTCCTTCATAAGCAGACCCGAAGACCAACTCCCGGGCCAGTTCCTTCTTTCCGTCCGGGGAAAGAGCCTGGTCCTCCGGGGTCAGTTCCACCGCCCGGACCTCCTCCGGCAGGATGCTGGGAGAGATCCCCCTATATTCCGCCATCAGACGCATCGAGTAGTATTCGATCTCCATCAATTCATTGGACCGGGCCAGCGCCTCTTCCAGGGCTGCATAGGCCTGGGTGCCGTCGAAGTATTCGCCGATCTCCTCCAATGCCTTGTCCCGGGACCGGGTCACCTTGGCCTCCTTGAAGTATTGATCCATGTTGTAGGCTTTTCCGTTGACCGCGTACAGCTGGACCTGTTTGGTCAGCTCATCAGAACCCGCCATGAGTTTTTGGGCACTGGCTTCACAGGTCACGTACGTGTCCACCGCCTCCTGCATCTGGTTGTAGGAAGCCCGGGTCTCAAGCCCCGCATAAATCAGTACCCCGGCCAAAACGATCGCCAATACCACCATCGCCAGCAACATTGGCTGAAGCCGGATGTTTTTGTTTTCCTTCATGATCTTCTCACACTTTCTCTATGGTAAAATTATAGCTATATTGACGGAAAAAAGCAATAGTGACGTCACAGATAAAGACGCTCACAGAAATTTCCATGGTCAATCTACCATAAAAAGCGTCACAAAAAGCGTCACAAGTCGGGGCAAAAATGCGCTTGCCTCTCCGCCGCTGGCGCGGCACC
>CADBSL010000175.1 GCA_902797345.1 uncultured Eubacteriales bacterium | reverse complement strand
TGTGTTCGCTCGCAGCGGTACTAAGCTCCGTCTTCGCTCCTGCGGAGCTCGCCGATCGCTAAGGACCGGCGGCTCAACAATGTCCCTTCGATGTTTCTTCTCCTGCACTTCAACGAATTTCTGTATTCATAGCATATAAGTAGAGGGCTGCTCGAAGGCGAGCAATAGTTCCTCGGAGCGAAAGGCGCTCGTAGAAGTCAGACCATTCGAGGCGATCCAGCCCCGTTAAAGGCGCCGATTCCGGAGAGGAAGCTATTGTCGCCCCCGCAGCCCGGAGTTTGACAATACAGATTTAGGAGAAATAAACGAAATGCCTATTAAAATCCCAAATGAACTACCCGCATATGAGACTCTGACCCGGGAGAACATCTTCGTGATGACGGAGACCCGGGCGACTACCCAGGACATCCGGCCCCTGAAGATCATCCTGCTGAACCTGATGCCCACCAAGATCGCCACGGAGACTCAGTTCAGCCGGTTGTTGGGGAATTCCCCCATCCAGGTGGAACTGGAACTGGTGAACACCAGCTCCCACAAGCCGAAGAACGTGCCGGAAGAGCATATGCTGGCCTTTTATAAGACCTTTGACGAGATCAAAGATGAAAAATACGACGGCATGGTCATCACCGGAGCCCCGGTGGAACTGATGCCCTTTGAAGAAGTGGAATACTGGGAGGAACTCTGTCAGATCATGGAGTGGTCCAAGACCCACGTCCACAGCACCCTTCACATCTGCTGGGGTGCCCAGGCGGCCCTGTATTACCACTACGGGATCCCCAAGATCGAACTGGATAAGAAACTATTCGGCGTGTTCGAGCACCACGCTGAAGTCCAGAACCACCTGTTGCTTCGGGGAGCCGACGACATTTTCTACGTGCCCCACTCCCGTCACACCACCGTGGACCGGAAGGACGTGGAAAACTGTAAAGAACTGAAGATCATCGCTTCCTCGCCGGATGCCGGGGTCTATGTGGCGGAAATGGGCGAAGGAAAGCAGTTCTTCGTCATGGGCCACCCGGAATACGATCCTTTGTCTCTGAAAGGAGAATACGACCGGGACGTGGCGGCGGGACTGCCCATCAACATCCCGAAAAACTATTACCCGGGAGACGACCCGTCGAAGATGCCGGTGGTGCGGTGGCGGACACATGCCAACATGCTTTACACGAATTGGCTGAACTATTTCGTCTACCAGACCACACCGTATGATATTTCGTCGTTGTAAAGCTGGAAGCTGGGAGCTCCCCGCTCAAAAAAGGGGTTGACTTCATCGCTTTACCGCGGTAAAATGCTAAACGTAAGTTGATTATTGAACCAACCTGAATATTGAACAATGGAGGGAACGATGAAAAAGTTTTTAGCACTGGCCTTAGTGGCAGTAATGATGATGTCCCTGCTGGCTGCCTGCGGTTCTTCTGAAGAAGCTGCCGGCGGAGATGAAGGTTCCGGCGCAGACATCACCACATTAAAAGTAGGTTTTGACGCAGAATATCCGCCTTACGGCTATATGGACGATGACGGGAACTACACCGGCTTCGACCTGGAACTGGCTCAGGGCGTTTGTGATTACTATGGTTGGGAATTCGAACCGGTTCCGATCGACTGGGATTCCAAGGATATGGAACTGGATTCCGGTGCCATCGACTGTATCTGGAACGGATTCACCATGACCGGCAGAGAAGATCAGTACACCTGGTCCATTCCTTACGTAGACAACTCTCTGGTGCTGATGACCGCCGTGGACTCCGGCATTGACGGCGTAGGCGATCTGGCAGGCAAGAAGGTCGGCGTACAGCAGGCTTCCTCCGCAGATACATTCCTGCAGGAAGAAGAAGGTGCTGAACTGGCGAAGACCTTCGCAGAGACTCTGTATTTCAACAGCTACAACACCGCTTTCGTGGAACTGCAGTCCGGTTCCGTTGACGCTGTTATCGTTGACATCGGCGTTGCGAAGTATCAGGTAGCTTCCAGAGGCGACGGGAAGTATAAGATCTGTGAAGAACCGGTATCCACCGAACAGTATGCCATCGGCTTCAAGAAGGGCAACGAAGCTCTGAGAGATAAGGTACAGGATGGTCTGCTGAAGCTGGTTGTAGACGGCACATTCGATGAGCTGGCTGCAAAATATGAACTGTCCGATATGGTCATCCTCAAGAAGGGTGAAGTAGACAACGGCCAGGATCCGGATGACGACACCGTATATGATGAAAATCAGCCCATCGGTGAACAGTAAAAAGACGGATAATCAAATCAGGAATGACAAAAGCTTTTTGGGCTGTCCTGGGAAGGGCAGCCCAACTTTCTATGGAGGAGTAATATGTCTCTAGAAATCATGCTCAGCCAGCTGGGCGTCGGGATGGTTCGGGCTGTCGGGATCTTTGCCTGGACACTGGTGTTCTCGATGCCCCTTGGGATGCTGGTGGCATTCGCCCGGATGTCTAAAAACTCGATCATTAAAAACATCGCCCGGGTATACATTTCCGTGCTGCGGGGAACACCGCTGATGCTTCAGCTGTTGGTGGTGTATTTTGCCCCCTTCTATTTGTGGCACGCCAACATCAGCGGCTATCGTTTCGCCGCTGTCATCATCGGGTTCTCGTTGAATTATGCTGCGTATTTTGCTGAGATCTACCGTGGCGGGATCCAATCCATCCCCCAGGGACAATATGAAGCGGCCCAGGTACTGGGGTATTCCAAGTCCCAGACCTTCTTCCGGATCGTGCTGCCTCAGGTGGTCAAGAACATCCTGCCGGCGGTGACCAACGAGGTCATCACCCTGGTCAAGGATACCTCTCTGGCCTTCGCATTGGCGTACCAGGAAGTCTTCACGTTGGCGAAGCAGATCGCTGCCGCCCAGACCAATTTTATCCCCTTCGTCGTTGCCGCCATCTTCTACTATGTCTTCAATGTGCTGGTGGCCTTCGTGATGGAGCGGATCGAACACAAAATGGATTATTACCGATAGGAGGGACGCGGGATGAAAATTTTAGAGATCAACAACAGCCGGAAATACTTCGGCGATCTGGAAGTCCTGAAGGACATCTCCCTTTCGGTGGAAAAAGGCCAGGTGGTTTCCATCATCGGGCCCTCCGGCAGCGGAAAATCCACCCTCCTGCGGTGCGCGACACTGCTGGAGACCTTAGACGGAGGAGATCTGATCTATCTGGGAGATTATGCGGCCAGAGCCGATGAGAACGGCAACGCAGTCTACAGCTCTCCGGAGGATCTGAAGCGGATCAAGATGAATTTTGGACTGGTGTTCCAGAACTTCAATCTGTTCCCCCACTACTCCGTGCTGAGAAATGTCATGGAAGCACCGGTACTGGTGCAGAAAAGGGATAAAGAAGAGGTGAAGGCGGAGGCCATGGAACTGCTGGGGAAGATGGGCCTGGCAGACAAGGCGGACGCTTATCCCTATCAGCTCTCCGGCGGCCAGCAGCAGCGGGTATCCATTGCCCGGGCTCTCGCCATGCGGCCGAATATCCTGTTCTTCGATGAGCCCACCTCGGCATTGGACCCGGAACTCACCGGGGAGATCTTAAAGGTCATCAAAGACCTGGCGGCGGAGCACATGACCATGGTCATCGTGACCCATGAAATGGCCTTTGCCCGGGACGTGTCCGACTATATCATTTTCATGGACGGAGGCGTCATCGTGGAAGAAGGCAGCCCGGACCAGGTGATCAATCATCCTACTCAGGAGCGGACCAAACTGTTCCTGAGCCG
>CADBSL010000174.1 GCA_902797345.1 uncultured Eubacteriales bacterium | reverse complement strand
GTGACCATGGGGTTGACCTCCGTGGCAAAGCCCCGGTTATACAGCCCGATCAAGGTCTTTCCGGCTACCTGGTCGCAGGTGCGGTAACACAATCCGCAGAGGATGCACTTGTCCGGGTCGTGGGAGATCAGCGGTGTGACTTCCTTGTCCGGCCGGTGGTGGACTTCCCCGGCGTACTTGTCCGGGTCGATGTCCGGGAAGGTGTTGGCGTAGTGAATCAGACGGCAGTCGAAATAATCGTGACAGTCGCACTCCAGACAGCGCTTCGCTTCCGCGATCGCCTGTTCCTCGGTGAACCCGAAGTAGATGGGTTCGAAATTGTTCTTCCGTTCTTCGGGTGACAATCCCGGCATCTTCGCCCGGTACTGCTTTTCCCGGTCTTCGAAGTCCTCCGGTGTGACTTCCTTGGTCACAAAGTACGGGATCTGACGGCGCACCTTGTCTCCTCTCAGGAACCGATCGATGCACAGGGCGGCCTTTTGTCCTTCGGCGATGGCTTCGATGGCGATGCCCGCTCCTTTATTGGTCACATCTCCCGCAGCGAAAACGTTGTCCAACTGGGTCCGGAAGGTCATTTCATCCGCAGCGATGGTGCCCTTCTTCGTCAGGCCCACTTCTTCCAGGTCGCCGCAGTCCGGCACCTGGCCGATGGCCATCAGCACGTTGTCGATCTCGATCTCTTCCACGGCACCTTCGATGGGCACCGGGTTTCTCCGGCCGGATGCATCCGGTTCGCCCAGCTCCATTTTCTGGAGCCGGATCCCGGTGACTTTCCCGTCTTCTCCCAGGAATTCCAATGGGTTGTGCAGGAAGTGGAATTTTACGCCTTCTTCTTCTGCTTCTTCTATTTCAATATCCGCCGCCGGCATTTCATTGCGGCTTCTCCGATAAATGACGTAGACTTCTTCGGCGCCGAGCCGGACGGCTGTCCGGCAGCAGTCCATTGCAGTATTGCCGCCGCCGCAGACCGCGACTCTCTTGCCCAGGACCGGCCGTTCACCCAGTCCTACCTGTTCCAGGAAGTCGATCCCGCCGATCACGCCCTCCAGGTCTTCCCCGGGGACCCGCATGGAGCTGGACTTCCAGGCACCCATGGCGATCAGCACGGCGTCGTTCTCTTCCCGGATCCGGTCAAAGGTCACGTCCTGACCCAGTTTGACGTTATTGATCATGGCCACGCCGGCATCTTCGATGATCTGGATCTCCTGATCCAGCACCGCCTTGGGCAGTCGGTATTCCGGGATCCCATAACGGAGCATCCCGCCCATCTTGGGCTGCTGGTCCATGATGGTGACCCTGTGGCCGTTTCTCTTCAGGAAATAGGCCGCGGTGAGGCCCGCCGGACCTCCGCCGATGATGACGACTTTCTTTCCGGTATCCGGTTCCACCGGCACTTCATAGGGGTCGTCGCTGGCCAGTACCTTGTCCGCTGCAAAGGCCTTCAGGAAGGCGATGGACAGTGGTTCCTCCACCATCTGCCGACGGCAGGCGTCTTCACAGGGGTGGGGGCAGACCCGTCCGATGGAGGCCGGGAAGGGGAAGTGTTCGTAAATCGTCTCCACCGCATCCTTATACCGCCCCTCGGCGATCTCTTTCACATATTTCTGGCAATCGGTCATTGCCGGACAATTCAGTTTACAGGGACCCCGGCAGTCTCCGGTATGGTCGGAGAGCAGCAGTTCCAGAGCCGTTCTCCGGGCCCGCAGGGTCCGGGGGGTCTTGGTGTGGACGATGTAGCCTTCCTGGGGCTTGGCGCTGCAGGCCCGCAGGAGTTTCGGGACCCTTTCCACCTCTACTACGCAGAGGCCGCAGGCGCCGTATACCGCCGTCCGTTTATCAAAACACAGGGTCGGGATCTCGATCCCTGCCCGCAGAGCTGAGGTCAGGATGGTATCGGAAGGCTCTGCTGTAACTCGTACGCCATCGATAAAATACTTGATAGACATTCCCAAAGCCTCCTTTCTATCTCACCTTTACTGCATCGAACCGGCAGGCAGTCTTGCAGTTTCCGCATTTGATACATAATTCCGGGTCGATCTCGTGGATCTTCTTCACTTCTCCGCGGATCGCGCTGACCGGACACTGACGGGCACAGGCCGTACAGCCAATGCACTTGTCCGGGTCAATGGAGTAGGAGATCAGCGCCCGGCATTCTCCCGCCGGACAACGGTGCTCCCGGATATGGGCTTCGAACTCTCTGCGGAAATAGCGCAGGGTGGTCAGCACCGGGTTCGGTGCGGTATTCCCCAGTCCGCAGAGGGCACCGTCCTTGACCGCGTTGCAGAGTTCTTCCAGCTTCTCCAGGTCTCCCTCTTCGCCTTTTCCTTCCACGATCCGGTCCAGGATCTCCTTCATCCGCTTGGTGCCCAGCCGGCAGTGGATACACTTGCCGCAGCTTTCCTTGGTAGTAAAGTCCAGGAAGAACCGGGCCATGTTCACCATGCAGGTGCTTTCGTCCATAACGACCATCCCGCCGGAACCCATGATGGCTCCGGTGATGACCAGTTCATTGTAGTCGATCTGGGTATCCAGACGGGCCGCCGGTACGCAGCCGCCGGAGGGGCCTCCCAACTGAACAGCCTTGAAGGCTGCGCCGCCCCGGATCCCGCCGCCGATGCCGAAGATGACATCTCTTAAGGTCCGGCCCATGGGGATCTCCACCAGACCGCCCCGTTTGATCTTGCCGGTGAGGGCAAAGACCTTGGTACCCTTGGAGTTCTTGGTGCCCATGGCGGCGAAGGCTTCCCCGCCGTTTTTCATGATCCATGCCACATTGGCAAAGGTTTCTACGTTGTTGATATTGGAAGGCTTGTGCCAGTACCCTTCCTGTGCCGGGAAAGGCGGCTTCAGCCGGGGCATGCCCCGCTTGCCTTCCAGGGATTCGATCAGTGCCGTTTCCTCGCCGCAGACGAAGGCTCCGGCACCGGCTTTGATCCGGATCCTGCAGGAGAAATCCGATCCCATGATATTGTCCCCCAGATAGCCGGCGGCGGTGGCATCTTCGATGGCCTTCTTCAGCCGGACGATGGCTAAGGGATATTCTGCCCGGACGTAGACGATGCCTTCTTTGGCACCGATGGCGTAGGCCCCGATCAACATCCCTTCCAGCAGGGAGTGGGGGTCGCCTTCGATGACGGCCCGGTCCATAAAGGCGCCCGGGTCCCCTTCGTCCGCGTTGCAGATGAGGTACTTTTCCTCACCGGGGGCATTTCGGGCTGCCTGCCACTTGAAGGCGGTGGAGAATCCCGCGCCGCCCCGGCCTCTCAGCCCGGCCACGTCGATCTCGTGGATGACTTCTTCCGGTGTAATGTTCTTTTTTAGGATCCGCCACAGGGAACGGTACCCGCCCCGGGCTGTATAGTCTTCCAGCTTTTCCGGGTCGATCACGCCGCAGTTCCGCAGGGCGATCCGAGTCTGCTGGTTCAAAAATTCTTCGTCTTCCTGTTTGATCTTCAGGTGGTCCAAAGATCCCAGGTCGTCCTCACAGATGGCGTGCCAGATGGCTTCCGCATCGGATTCCTGGACGTGGACCAACCGCAGGCAATCCTCTTCCCGCGGATTGGGGTAAATGTCGACGATGGGCTCTAAAAAGCACATCCCGATGCATCCGGTGATCCCCAGCTCGGTCCCCGGACAGGGAGTCTCTTCACTGAGGGCCTGGAGACGATCATATACATCATTGGCGCCGGCGGCGATGCCGCAGCTGCCCTTTCCTACGATGACTCTCATTTGGTCTCACCGCCTTTCTCCGCCAGTTTCCGAAGGATCTGACGGGTCTTGTCCGGCGTCAGGGCGCCGTAGGTCTGACCGCTGATCATCATCACCGGTGACAGAGAACAGCATCCCAGGCAGGCCACGTGTTTCAACGTGAACAGTCCGTCTTCCGTGGTCTCTCCATCCCGGATCCCCAGTTCATCGGTGATCGCGGCGGAGATCAGTTCCGAGCTGTTGACGTGGCAGGCCGTACCGTCGCAGAGCATGATAAGGTGCTTCCCCACCGGTTGGAGGCGAAACTGCGTATAAAAAGTCGCTACCCCGATGATGGTCGAGATGGGGACTTGTGCCTCCCGGGAGATGTGCTCCATCACATCCATCGGCAGATACCCGTAGATGTCCTGAGCGCTCTGGAGAATGGCTATCAGGCTGCCTTTCTGGTCCCGATATGTTGAAAGAGTCGGCTCGATCAGACTTAAGTCGCTCTTGGTTTCCATTTCGCAATGACCTCCTTTTTCAAAAATGTCTTTCTATTCTTCTTCATTTCCTTCTTTATTAATAGCAAAGGTCTTCCATATTTGCATTGTAACATAGAAGACCTTGAAATTCCTACTTATTTTTGCCTAAACGCCGAAATTTTCCCGCATATTATTTTCCAATCATTCGCATATTTCCGAACTATTCCGGCATTTAGTAGCGGACATACTCCAGCGGGTCCACATTGGTACCGTCGATAATCACCTCAAAATGCAGGTGGGGGCCTGTGGAGCGTCCGGTGGAGCCCACCAGTCCGATCATTTCACCCGCCAGTACTTCCTGTCCGGTCTCCACGGCGATGGCGCTCATGTGGCCATACAGCGTCAGGATCCCGTCCCCGTGGTCGATCTCCACCATGTTCCCATATCCGCCCTGGTTGTAGCCGGCGGCGATGACCACGCCGCCCTTCGAAGCGTAAATGGGTTCGCCCATGGGCGCGCCGATATCGATCCCTTTGTGGACCCGTCCCCAGCGCCAGCCCATCTTCGACGTCAAGGTCCCGCTGACGGGGTTCATGAACTCTTCCCCTTCCCAGGGGATGGAGGAGGAATAGGTCCCCACCAGGATCACTTCGTTCACCGGTTCCTTCAGAACGGTTTCCTTTTCATTTCTGGAGACCTCTTCTCCGTCGTGACGGACGATGACCGTTTCCTTGACCTTGGTGCCTTCCACGCCGTTGACCTTCACGGATTTTTCTCCCAACGGCCGGGTCTCGGTCTCTTCGTAAAGGATGTCAAAGGGGATGGAGGTCTGCTCGTAGCTCTTCTCCACGGTCTCCACCGTAAGGGAATCCCGAAGGGTCTGCGTCACTTCTTCGGCAGGTTCTTCCGGCAGCGGCTTCCCCCTGGACACGGAGTAGACCACGTTCTGGGCAAAGCCGATCCGGTCGAAGTGCTCCTCCGGGTGGGCTTCCCGGTAACTCTCCGTGATCTGTTGGACCGCACCCTCCAGCTGATCGATGTCATTGGTCCGGGCGACGGGTTCATCGTCCACCAGGCACTCGTAGATATTGACGTCCACCTGACACTTTTCCTCGGTCTGGTCCGCCACATCTTCCCAGTGGTCTTTGTTTCGAAAAACCCGGACCGTTTTTTCGAAATCGAATTGTTCTTTTGTCACAGCTGCCTGCATTTCCATCTTCTCCGATAAGGCGATGCTCAGAGGGTCCAGGTTGTCCAGGATCTCAGCCGGACGGCTGACGAACCCCACGGGAGTCCCCTCGTAGGAGACTTCATACCCGGCGGATTCCTTCATGATGACGGAGCTTCCGAAGACCAGGATCATGATGCCGATGAGGCAGAAAAAAGATTTATTGAAATTCATATTGTTTCCTATTCTCTCAATCTGTGGTATAATAGCACACAGCCCTTTTGGGGCGGCAGGTGAATCTAAATTAACAGAAGGATCTTATGAAAATTTACAACGAAAAAACCGATCTGTATCTGCAGGATACGATGGTCGAGAATCTTTTCATCAGTGAATATATGGTAACCTCCGACGGGGATTATGTCAAGGTTTACCTTTTGGCAAAAATGTACGCCGGAAGCCAGGAGACCCTCACCAACAAAGGCCTGGCACGGGAGTTGAACCTCCCGGTGGAGAAGGTGCTGGACGCCTGGAATTACTGGGAATCCCGGGGATTGGTCCACCGCCGCTACACCGGCAGCGACCCGAAGGAATTTGACCTGGAATTTATCAGCCCCAAGCAGCTCATGTACGGCCTGGGGCCTTCTTCTCTGGAGGAAGAGACCCCTCCGGAAGAGGAGGATATCGCCCGTCTGAACGCGGCTTCCTGGTCCCAAAATGCCCTGGAACTGTTCCGTTCTGTGGAGTCGGTCCTGGGAAGGACCCTCAGCAGCCGGGAGATGAACGACCTTCAGATGTGGCTGGAGGACTGGGGCATGTCGGAGGAAGTGATCCTCCGGGCCTACGAGATCTGCATCAAAGAACGTCACAAGACCCCGGAACCCGGCTACATCGGCGCCATCGTCCGTTCATGGTACGAAAACGGGCTGTACCGGACGGACTCTCTGGACAGCTACCTGGAGCAGCATGACCGCCGGCACAATATCTATCGACGGATCTTCAAGGCTCTGGGTTTCGTGGGGCGCTACCCCACGGAAGAGGAACGCCGGATCATGGATCTTTGGCTGGACGACTACATGCTGGATGTCTCCACGATCCTGGAGGCCTGCAAAAAGACCATTGGTATTTCCAGCCCCAATATCAAATACATCGACACCATCCTGAAAAACTGGAAGGAAGAGAATAAACTGACGCCTTCCGGAAAGAAAAAGCTCACCAGCGCCCAGATCGAAAAGATCTACAAGGAGATCCGGGCGAAAAACGAAGCCGAGACCGCCTCCCGGCGCAAAGAAGTGTATGGGAAGATCCCCCGGATCCGGGAGATCGATACCCAGATCCGCAGCCTGAATGCGGAACTCTTCGGTTTGATGAGCAGCGGAAAGACCGGCTCCGAAGACTATCGACGCCAGGAAGCTCAACGAAAGGATCTGTATGCCGAACGAAAACAGCTCCTGGAGGAAGCCGGTTATCCGGAAACCTACCTGAACAAGATCTACTCCTGCGAACACTGCAAGGACACCGGTTTTCTGGACAACGGTGAAAAATGCATCTGTCTCGTGAACCGGATGAAGGGGTAGAGAGATTGAAGATCGAAGAATAGAAATCCTGAGGCCTGCAGCCTCAGGATTTTTTTAGAATTCTCTGGCTTTGTCTGCGAATTTCGTGTATTTCCCCAGCCAGGTGAGGGTGACGGTATCCGTGGGGCCGTTCCGGTGCTTGGCGATGATGATGTCGCACTCGCCCGGGCGGGTGGATTCCTCTTTTTTATAGTATTCCTCCCGGTAGAGGAACATGACCAGGTCCGCATCCTGTTCGATGGAACCGGATTCCCTCAAATCCGACAGCACCGGCCGTTTGTCGGTCCGGGCCTCTACACTTCGGGAGAGCTGAGACAGCACCACCACGGGGCAGTCGATCTCTCTGGCCAGCTGCTTCAGATACCGGGTCAATGCGGAGATCTCCAGGGTCCGATTCTCCGTTTTTCCTTCCATGCTCATGAGCTGCAGATAGTCGATGACCACCAGGTCCAGTCCCTTTTTCTCCATGATCATCCGCTTGCATTTATTTTTGATGACGGTGGGGGCGATCCCCGGCGTATCGTCGATATAGATCTCCAGACCGTTCAGCCGCTCCGATCCGTCGGAGAGCTTCTGGAATTCTTCCTCTTCCAAGTTCCCTTCCCGAAGTTTTTTGATCTCCACCAGGGACTCTGCACTCAGCATACGTTCCGTCAGCAGTTCTTCACTCATTTCCAAACTGAACAGCAGGACCTTCCCGCCGGCCTTGGCGGCATTCACCGCGATATTCAGCGCAAAGGCGGTCTTCCCCATGGAAGGACGGGCCGCGATGATGATCAGGTCGGACTTCTGGAGTCCGGAGGTCAATTGGTTCAGATCCGCAAATCCGGTAGTGATCCCCCGGAGTTCGCCGACCTGTTTGGATAATTCCTGGATGTGGGCCAGGTTCCGGTCCAGGACTTCCCGGATGTGGGTCACGTTTTTGTGCTGCCGTTTCTGGGAAATGTCGAAGATCTTCTTTTCCGCATCCTCCAGGATCTCGCCGGTCTCCCGCTCCGAGGAGTATCCCTCCTCCACGATCTCGGAAGAAGCTTTGATCAGGCTCCGAAGGACGGACTTCTCCTCCACGATCCGGGCATACTGCTCCACGTTGGCGGTGGAGACCACCGCTCCCGTCAGTTCTCCCAGATACGCCCGTCCGCCGGCGGCCTCCAGGGTCTTCCGGCGTTTCAACAGCTCCCCAACGGTCACCAGATCTACGGGTTCCCCGTCCTGGTACAGCGTCAGGGCCGCATCAAAGATCTCCTTGTGGGCTTCTTTGTAAAAATGATCGGGACGAAGAATGTCGGTGACATTCATCATCGCATCCCCGTCGATCATGACTGCGCCGAGTATGGCTCTTTCCGCCTCCAGGTTCTGGGGCGGCACCTTTTCCATCGGTTTCATCGTTCTTCCTCTCCCCGAAGGGTCTTACTGTGCTTCCACCAGGACCTTCACCTGACCGGTGACTTCCTGGTACAGCTTTGCATCCACGGTATATTCTCCCAGCATTTTGATGGGGTTGTTCACTACGATCTTCTTCTTGTCGATCTCGATGCCGAACTGGTCCTTCAGCGCATCGGAAATATCCTTGGAGGTCACGCTGCCGAAGACCTTGCCGCCTTCCCCGGCCTTGGCCGGGACTTTCACCTCGATCTGAGCGAGGCGTTCTTTTAAGATCTCAGCGCTGGCCTTGTCGGTGGCCCGCTTTTCCGCATCTGCGGCCTGTTTGCGCTTCAGGTCTCTGACATTGGCATCGGTGGCTTCCTTCGCCAGGCCCTTGGGGATCAGGAAATTCTTCGCATATCCGTCACTGACGTTCTTGATTTCCCCTTTTTTGCCGACGTTTTTCGTATCCTGTAAAATGATCACTTTCATTTGACTTTTCTCCTTTCCTGCAGTTCCTCCGCGATGATCTCCCGGATCTTTGCTTCTGCTTCTTCCATGCTGGTCTTCATCTGAGCCCCGGCGGTGTTCATGTGGCCGCCGCCCCCCAGTTTCTCCATCAGCACCTGTACGTTGATCTCTCCAATGGAGCGGGCGCTGATCATGATCTCATCGGTGGGAGCTTTCCCCAGCACGATGGCCGCCTTGACGCCCTTGATCTCCAGCATTTCATCCGCAGTCTGGGCGGTGATCAGTCCAATATTTTCATTCTGCCCTTCGCAGCAGCTGACCGCCACATTTCCCTCCGGGATCGGGATCATGTCTGCTTCTAAAATGGCCTTGGCCTTGACCCGGAACAGATTCGGATCCACCTGGAAGAATCCCCGTACCTTTGCCGTATCCGCTCCGACGCCCCTCAGGTAGGAGGCTGCCTCGAAGGTCCGGACGCCGGACTGGGCTGTGAAGTGTTTGGTATCCAGGGTGATCCCGGCCAGCAGCGCATCCGCCACCACCTTGTTCACCAGGCTCTTGTCTCCGATGTACTGGAGCATTTCCGTGATCAGTTCGCAGGTGGAAGATGCATAGGATTCCATATAGTAGAGCACCGGGTTTTCGATGGACATTTCCATCTTCCGATGGTGGTCGATCACGACTTTCTTCTCGACTTTTTCCACCAGTTCCGGGCTTTCCGTGAACGCAGGGTTGTGGGTGTCCACGATGATCAGAAGGGTCTCATCGTCCGCCATGGACAGGGCCGCTTCCGGTCCGATGATATTGAATTCCCCATTGTCCCTCACGTAGGTATACAGGCTCATCAGGGATTCTCCCACATAGTCCATGACGATGTGGGCGGGTTTATTGAATTTCCGGGCAAAGGTGTACATCCCCACGGCGGCGCCAAAGGCGTCCATATCCGGGTTCCGGTGTCCCATGATCAATACCTTGGAGGATTCCTCCAGGATCCGGATCAACGCATGGGCCATGATCCGGGATTTGCCCTTGTTCCGTTTTTCCACCGTCTGCAGCCGGCCTCCGAAATAGGAGACGTCGTCGCTGTTCTTCACGACGGCCTGGTCGCCGCCCCGACCCAGGGCCAGTTCGATGGCGGCCTGGGAGTATTCGTGGTTCTGCAGGAAATCCTTCCCTCCGGCGCCGACGCCGATACTGAGGGAAACCGGCAGATCCTGGTCCGTTACCAGCTCCCGGACGTCATCCAGCACCGTGAACTTGCTGTCCACGTTGTTCCTCAGGTGCTTGGCGTCCATGACCATATAATATTTATCGTCATCGTATTTGACCAGCGGCGCCATATTCTTCTTCGCAAACTGTTTGATCCGCTTATCCACCTCCGTGGACAGCATGGACCGGGTATCGTCCGAAGTCCGGACCATCAATTCCTCATAGTTGTCGATGAAGATCCTCACCGCGCAGGTCTTTTCGTCTTTATTCGTTTTCTTCAGATTTTCGTATTCCGTCACGTCGATGAAATAGAATACGTACATGTCATCGTTTTCTTCGCCGGTCTCATCTCCGGTAATGACCCGGTAGATCCGGTCGTGGATGGTGATCTGGACCGGCTCATCCTTTGCCGCCTTCTCCAGGACTTCCTTCAGTTTGAAGGTGGACAGCACTTCGCTGACCTCCCGGTACAGGAGGTTTTCCTGTTGGATCAGCTCCGCAAAGCTGCGGTTGTACCATTCCACAAACCCTTTTTTGTCCACGATGCAGATCGGCAGAGGGTTGGTAACGATGTTTTTCTTTACCGTGGCATCCAGCTGCCCCGCCAGGTTTTCGATGAAATCCGACAGCTCTTCCTTGGTCCGTTTTTTGGTATAGCGCTCAAAGACCAGCGCCAGCACGATCATCGCCAGGCCGATCAGACCGGCCACCATGTTGTAATACAGCAGGATCCCCGCCAGTACCACACAAAGAAGGGCGATCACCGTAAATCCCGGGTGTTTAAATTTCTCCTCAAAACTCTCTTTCATGTTGTCTCACCTCTGTCTGGCATCCAGCCGCGCGCGGATATTGAACACCAGGTCTGCCATTCCCACCAGGAAGAAGACTATGGTCCCCACAAGGCTGAAGATGACCATCAACGTCAGAATGATAAATACAAACCGCGGGAAATGGGGTCTGTGCCAGATAAAGGCCAGTACCGATATTCCCTGGATGCAGACCAGCGTCCACATCACGATGCAGATATTCAAAAGCAGCACGTCCCGGTCCACCATGCCGAGGGCTCCCGCCGCCAGTGCCAGCAGGAACATCAGCAAAAATCCGTAGATCAGTCTCCGGGGGAACGACATTTCCCGGAAGGGGAAGTAGTCCTTCATTTCTTCGCCCCGCTTTTGCAAAAGAGCCGTCCCTTCGAAATAGATGAAGACCATGCCGATGATCACGAAGGAGATCATCAATCCCGGGATGATCTGCAGCAGGTATTCGTAGGTCTGCCGCATCATTTCCGCTGCGTGGATCGTCATCTGTCCCGCTTCCGTGGCCTGGTTCAGGGTGGTCTCCATGGTTTCCCGAAGGCCATCCAGGATCGATACATGTTCCACTACCTTCAGGCATACCATGGTGGCGACTTCGCATAAAACCCCCAATGCGATGCCCTTGACCATGATCTCGCCCTGCGGACGGTTCAGTTTCAATAATTCCCCCATCACCGCTGCAGCCAAAGCCGGCCCCAGCACATCTGCGATGGAAGTGATGAAGGAGGTCCCAAACCCCGCAAAAATATAGGCGGCGCTGACGAAGGGCAGGGTGAAGATGAATCCGTTTTTCTTCCCGCAGATAAAGAAAAATATCGCGGCGGGATAGAGCAGGATACCCGCCAGGGGCAGGACATTGCCCAGGATCCCCAGCGCACTCATCAGCACAGTGCCCATTAGGGCAAATATCATGACTTCCCGGCTTCCCTGTTTGAACACTCCTTCTTTCTCCTCTCTTTTCCTGTAAAAATGCAAAAAGAAGCGAGAGGGCTCGCTTCTTTTTTGACGAATTAGTCCTGTGTGTACGGAAGCAATGCAACCATTCTTGCTCTCTTGATCGCAGTCGTCACCGCTCTCTGGTGAATCGCGCATGTTCCTGTGATTCTCTTAGGCAGAATCTTACCTCTTTCAGTGATGTATTTTCTCAGTTTTTCAACGTCTTTGTAATCGATCACTTCGGTCTTGTCAGCGCAGAACTGGCAAACCTTTTTTCTCCGATTCATACGTCTTTTATCCATCATCATTTCAGCTTATCCTCCTGATTTCGTTTCGACGATCACTAGAACGGGATGTTGTCGTCATCGTCATCATCAAATGCATGGAATCCTTCCGGGATCCCGGGGTCCGCTGCCGCACCGGTAGGATCGGAAAAACCGCCCTGATCCCGGGGGCTGTCCTGGAACCCACTCTGGTTCTGGTAGTTTCCTCTGTTTTCGGGATATCCGCCGGATTCCTGTCTATTGGATCTGCTTCCAATAAACTCGACCCGATCTGCTACGACATCGGTGGTGTAGACCTTCTGTCCGTCCTGGCGGGTGTAGGACCCGGTCTGGATCCGTCCCGTGACGGCTGCCTGACTTCCTTTTGATAAGTAAGTGCTGCAGGTCTCTGCCTGCCTTCCAAATACCACGATCCGGATAAAATCAGCGGTGGGCTGAGACGGGTCGTTGTTTGCTTTGGAATACGGTCTGTCAACGGCCAGTGTGAATGATGTCACCGGCATTTGGCTCCCGGATGCGTATCTGAGTTCCGGGTCTCTGGTCAATCTGCCAACCAATGCTACAGAATTCATAGGTACCTCCTGATTAATCTTCCTTACAGATGATCATTTGTCTCATAACGCCATCTGTAATTCTCAGTTTTCTTTCCAGTTCTTTCGGAAGCTCAGGACCTGCATTGAATTCGAGAACTACGTAGTATCCGTCGGATTTCTTTTCGATCGGATAAGCCAGTTTTCTTGCGCCCCAGATGTCTTCTTTGGTCACTTCACCGTCAGCGGCGATAACTTCTTTCGCCATGTCGATCAGTGCTGTCTTCTTGTCATCTTCCAAAGCGTTGTCAAGAATAAACATAACTTCGTATTTTTTCATTTCTTTTCACCTCCCTGTGGACTTTTCGGCTCTGTTTTTCTCACAGAGCAGAGAGCATCATTTTATAAATGCCATACTATTATACCACAGGAATAATCAAATGCAAGTTCTTTGTTACAGGGACTTCAGGAAATTTTCGATCCGGCTAAGCCCCTCTTCCAGCTTCTCTTCTTCCAACGTATAGGATATCCGGGCGTAGTCATCCAATCCGAAGGCGATGCCCGGAACGATCGCCACCGCCGTTTCCTCCAGGATCCTGGAGCACAGGGCCAGGGAGAAGGAATCCGTATAGGCGACCCGGTCTTTATAAGCACCGAAGTTGACCATGATGTAAAAAGCACCGTCGGGCTTCAGGTAGGTCAGACCTTCGATGGTATCCAGTTTCTTCATCATCACTTCCCGCCGTTTGCGGTAGATGTCGATCTGGTCGTTGATGTCTTTGGTACAGTATTTCAGAGCGGAGTGGCCTACCCACTGGGACAGAGTCGAGGTGTGGGAGGTCAGGTGGCCCTGCATTTTGGAGATCGCCGAGGCGACTTTCTGGTTGCTGGCGGTATAGCCGACTCGAAGACCGGTCATGGCAACAGACTTGGATAATCCGTTGATGACGATGGTCTGGTCTTTGATCGACGGACTCAGCGAAGCCACGCTGACGCAGGGCTCGGTGTAGCAGAACCTCTCGTAGATCTCATCGCTTAAGATCCACAGACCCTTCTTTTCGCAGAATTCGCCGATGGCCCGAACTTCTTCTGCGTTATATACCGTCCCGGCAGGGTTGGAGGGATTGTTGAAGATCAGGATCTTCGTCTTCTCCGTCATCGCCTCCTCCAGGTCCCGGGGAGTCACTTTGTAATTATCCCGGTCACCTGGCATCACCGGAAGAGGTTCTCCTCCGCAGAGTTTGATGATCTCCGGATAGCTGGTCCAGTAGGGGATCGGCAGCAGCACTTCATCGCCGGGATCCATGACCGCCATCAATGCGTTCATGATGGCCTGCTTGGCTCCGTTGGAAACCACGATCTGGTCTGCCGTGTATTCCAGGTCGTTTTCTGCTTTGAGTTTTTCGCAGATGACTTCCCGAAGCTCCAACACTCCCGGTACTTTATCGTATTTGGTCAGATCCAGTTCCAGAGCCTGAACGGCGGCCTGCTTGGCCCGCTCCGGCACCTTGAAATCCGGTTCTCCAACACTGAGATTCAGGACGTCCCGGCCCTGATCTCTGAGCTCTCTGGCCCGCATACTCATCCCAATGGTATAGGATTGCGCTACATGCTCCGTTCTTTCCGCCAGCTTCATGATCATCAACTCCTTCTCTTTCAGATGGAAGATACCAGATCTCCAATCTTATAACTGAACAAATCCGACTTTATCTCTCACTCTCTTCATGGTGCGTTCTGCCACTGCACCGGCTTTTTCCGTTCCCTCTTTCAGGACCCGGATCAATTCATCGGATTGTCTGATATCATAATACTTTTCCTGAATAGGCGCAAGACCGTTGTTGACGATCTCCACCAAATCTTTTTTGAACTGTCCGTAGCCGCTTCCTTCGTACTCCGCTACGATGTCATCGATCTTCCTGCCCGTGAAGACGCTGTAGATGGATAAGAGGTTGCTGATGCCGGGTTTTTCCTGAGGATCGAAGCGGATCACGCCGTCGGAATCGGTGGTGGCCCGCATGATGGATTTTTTCACTTTCCCCGGTTCATCCAGCAGGGAGATCCGGCTGTGGATGTTCTCGGCGCTCTTGCTCATCTT
>CADBSL010000173.1 GCA_902797345.1 uncultured Eubacteriales bacterium | reverse complement strand
TTAGTCTATGAAGATTCCCTTGTTTTTTCCCGGTTACCTGTGTATAATAGATGGGTACGAAATGAAAAGCAAGGGGATTGATTTTTATGATCGAACTGAAAAATCTGTGTTTTTCCGTCCAGGAAGACGGTGAAACCAAAGAAATCATCAAAGATATGAACCTGACCATCGGCGACGACCGGTTCGTGGTGATCACTGGCCCCAACGGCAGCGGGAAGTCCACATTAGCCAAGCTCATCGCCGGGATCGAAAAGCCCACATCGGGGCAGATCTTTTTCAATGGTGAGGATATTACTGAAATGAGTGTGACGGACCGGGCGAAACGGGGCATCAGCTACGCCTTCCAGCAGCCGGTTCGGTTCAAAGGCATCCAGGTCAAGGACCTGCTGAAGATCGCGGCGGGGAAATTCCTGAGCCGGGAGCAGATGTATGAATACCTGTCTCTTTGCGGTCTTTGCGCCAAGGACTACATTGACCGTGAAGTCAACGCCAGCCTTTCCGGCGGCGAACTGAAGCGGATCGAGATCGCCACATTGCTGGCAAGAAACACCGACTTCTCCCTGTTCGACGAACCGGAAGCCGGCATCGACCTGTGGAGTTTCCAGAACCTGATCCACGTGTTCGAGATCCTGCGGGAACAGACCCAGGGCTCGGTGATGATCATCTCCCATCAGGAGCGGATCATGAAGATCGCCGACGACATCGTGGTCATCAACGCCGGGAAGATCACCATGCACGGGCCGAAGGAAGTGGTCCTGCCGGTGCTGCTGGGCGGTCAGTCCGATGAAGGCTGCGATAATATTTGTCAGGGAGGTGCGACATGCAGATAGATGAGATCCAGATGAGATTGCTGGAAGAGGTGGCAGACCTCCACGGGGTGCCGGAAGGTGCCTACAATATCCGTGCCAACGGTGAAAAAGCGGCGAGGAACACCACCGCCAACATCGACATCGTGTCCAAGACGGAAGTCAGCGGCATCGATATTTATATCAAAGACGGAACGAAGAACGAAAGCGTCCACATCCCGGTGGTCATCAGCGAAAGCGGGCTGAAGGAAATGGTCTACAACGACTTCCATGTGGGCGAAGACTGCGACGTGGTCATCGTAGCCGGCTGCGGCATCGACAACTGCGGCGACCAGGATTCTCAGCACGACGGGATCCACCGGTTCTTCGTTGGGAAGAATTCCAAAGTTAAATATGTAGAAAAACATTACGGCAGCGGGGATGGCAACGGCAAGCGTCTTCTGAATCCGGGGACGGAAGTCCACCTGGAAGAAGGCAGCTACATGGAAATGGAAATGGTCCAGATCCGCGGAGTGGACTCCACCAGAAGGGAAACCACGGCGGATGTTGGCCCCGGAGCGACATTGATCGTCCGGGAACGGCTCCTGACCCACGGCGACCAGTATGCGTACAGCATGTACGATGTGAAGCTCAATGGCAAAGACTCCAAGGCAGACGTCGTCTCCCGGTCCGTTGCTCAGGACACTTCCAAGCAGGTCTTCGACGCCGGCATCGTGGGGAATGCTCCCTGCAGCGGTCACACCGAGTGCGACGCCATCATCATGGGAGATGCCAAGATCGTGGCGATCCCGAAGTTGGAAGCCAACGACCTGGATGCGGCTCTGATCCACGAAGCTGCCATCGGCAAGATCGCCGGGGAACAGATCATCAAACTGATGACTCTGGGGCTGACGGAAGAGCAGGCCGAAGAAAAGATCATCGACGGATTCCTGAAATAAGACGGTTTTTATGGGGCGGGATTTCCCGCTCCTTTTTTATTACTGTACTCCGGGCTGCGAGGGGCGACAATAGCTTCCCCGCCGAAATCGGGCGCCCATTACGGGCTAGATCGCTCTAGTATGCTCCAGTTACCGAGAGCGTGCCCCGAGATGTTTCTCCGTATGTGCCAAACGAATCCCATATAGAAAGGATCCCTTCATGGACAAACCTGTTTCAAACATCAAACTCGGCATCGCCTGCATCATCGCCTCAGCCTTCTGCTTTTCCCTGATGAGCCTGTTCATCCGGCTGTCGGGGGACGTGCCGGTGATGCAGAAGTGCTTTTTTCGAAATGCGGTAGCCTTCGTCATGGTTGCCGTCGTCATGATCCGGGCCAGGCAGCCCTTTGTGGTGGAGCCGGGCAACTGGAAATACATGCTGATCCGGGCCGGAGCCGGGACTCTGGGGATCGCCCTGAATTTCTATGCGGTGGATCACCTGGCGATCTCCGATGCCTCCATTTTGAATAAACTCTCCCCCTTCTTTGCCATTATCTTCTCCACTTTAGTGCTGAAAGAAGTGGCGAAGGCCGGGGAATGGATTGCGGTGGCAGTGGCCTTCCTGGGGGCAGTCTTCGTCATCAAACCCGGGCTGGGGATGATGGCGTCTCTGCCGGCGCTGATCGGGGCGGGATCCGGCTGCTTTGCGGGACTGGCCTACACTTACCTTCGGAAACTCCGGCAGCGGGGCCAGAATGGGATGACCATCGTCTTTTTCTTCTCCGGATTCTCCAGTTTGTGCTTCCTGCCCTCCCTGATCTTCGACTATCGGCCCATCGCGGCCTGGCAGTGGGCATTCCTGTTCCTGACGGGGGCGGCAGCTATGGGGGGCCAGATCTTCATCACAAAAGCTTATGCCTACGCGCCGGCCAGGGAGATCTCTGTCTATGACTTCTCCAACGTGGTTTTTTCCGCGCTGTGGGGATTCCTCTTCCTGAGTCAGATCCCCGATCCCATGAGTGTTTTGGGCTATATCATCATCATCGGCACCGCCATCGTCAAATGGAGGATGAGCCTTCGGAAACTGGAGAAATCAGAACTGTCATCGTCCTAAAGGGATAAATGACAAAAAATACACTTTTTCATGACTTTTTTTAGGGTGTATAAAGAAAAATTAGTGTCCTGCCCCTATTGAAACAGACAACAATTTTTGATAATATGAAACGTGAGCGTTTAGACTTTACGCCAGTAAAGTGAACGCTCAGGATTGTTAAAATTTCAACGATTTCAGGCGTTTTTGAGTGTATAGCAATCAGTGAAAATCACAAATGAAGGAGGATGAAAAGTGCCGATCAAGAGAATGAATGGTGCTCATGTGCCTCACAGAAAGAACACAGCAGAAATGGCTGCGGTCCGGATCCCGGTGCCGCAGCAGCTGGTGATTCCCATGTCCATGCACATCGGCGCACCGGCGAAACCGGTAGTTAAACCCGGAGAAGATGTGAAAGTCGGTCAGCTGATCGCGGAAGCCGGCGGATTCGTATCTGCCCCCATCTATTCCGGCGTTTCCGGTAAAGTTATCAAAATCGATGAATTGGTCGTTTCCAATGGTTCCACTGTTCCTGCCATCCGGATCAACTCCGACGGAGAGCAGACGGTGCTGGAAGACCTGACTCCACCTACGGTGACGGATTACGAAAGCTTCCTGGAAGCCGTCCGCAACAGCGGCGTAGTCGGTCTGGGAGGTGCGGGGTTCCCCACCAGCGTCAAGTTGAAGGTGGACCTGGAAAAGGTGGATGCCATCATCATCAACGGAGCGGAGTGCGAACCCTACATCACCTCCGATACCCGGACGATGCTGGACCGGACCGACGAGGTCTGGGCCGGTGTGGAAATGCTGCAGAAATACCTGCAGGCGAAGCGGATCATCATCGGCATCGAAGACAATAAACCTCAGTGCATCGCCAAGTTCAATGAACTTTGCAAGACTACCCAGGGAGTGGAAGTGGCGGCCCTGCCCTCCATGTACCCACAGGGCGGTGAAAAAGTGCTGATCTTCAATACCATTGGCAAGATCGTGCCGGAGGGGAAACTGCCCATTGACGTGGGCGCCATCGTGCTCAACTGCACCACCCTGGCCACCATCGCTCAATACATCCAGACCGGGATGCCTCTGGTGGAGAAGTGCATCACCATCGACGGCAGTGCCGTGGCGAATCCGCAGAACGTGATCGCCCCCATCGGCACCCCGATGAAAGACCTGTTCGAGGCCTGCGGCGGGTTCAAGACAGAACCCCGGAAGGTGCTCTATGGCGGACCCATGATGGGGATCGCAGTGCCGGACCTGGAAAATCCGGTGCTGAAGAACACCAATGCGGTGCTGGCATTTGACGAAAAGGACGCCAAACCACCGGAACCCACTGCCTGTATCAAATGCGGCCGGTGCATCGCCCGCTGCCCGCTGAAGCTGATGCCGGCGGACATCGAAAAGGCCTTCAGCCTGGAACGGCCGGAAGACCTGAAAGAACTGAAAGTCAACCTCTGCATGGAATGCGGCTGCTGCAGCTTCGTCTGCCCGGCCAAACGTCCTTTAGTGCAGGTGAATAAACTCTCCAAAGCCATGCTGAACAAATACAACGCTCAGCTGAAGGCAGAGGAAGAAGCCCGCAAGGCTAAGGAAGAAGCAAAGAAAAAGGAGGAGGAAGCTGCAAATGAATAATTTAGTTGTATCGATCTCTCCTCATATCCGGGACAGAGCGGACACGACCCTCATCATGCGGGACGTGCTGATCGCGCTGGTGCCTGTCATCATCGCCTCCGTGGTCATTTTCGGACCCCGGGCGCTGTTGGTGGAGGCGGTCTGCGTGGCTTCCTGCCTGTTCTTTGAATGGGGCTTTGAAAAGATCTGCAAACGGCCCAACACCATCGGCGACCTGTCGGCGGCGGTGACCGGCCTGATCCTGTCCTTCAACCTGAACGTGGGGATCCCCCTCTGGCAGGCCATCTTCGGTTCCTTCATCGCCATCGTGCTGGTGAAGCAGCTCTTCGGCGGGATCGGCAAGAACTTCGCGAACCCGGCCATCACGGCCCGTATCGTCATGCTGCTGGCATTCTCCGGCACCATGACCACCTGGAACACTCCGACGATCCTGCACCCGGCTGCGGATGCGGTGACCGGAGCAACGCCTTTGACCATGATCGCCAAAGACGAACTGGCAAACCTGCCTTCTCTGGGAGAGATGTTCCTGGGGATCCAGGGAGGCTGTTTAGGTGAGACCTGTACATTAGCGTTGCTGATCGGCGGCATTTACCTGATCGCCCGGAAGGTGATCACCTGGCACACACCGGTGGCCTTCATCGCCACGGTATTCGTTCTGTCCCTGATCTTCGGACAGGACCCGGTGGTCCAGATCCTCTCCGGCGGCGTATTCCTGGGAGCCTTCTTCATGGCGACGGATTACGCAACGACTCCTTCCACTAATAAAGGAAGGATCATCTTCGGCATCGGCTGCGGTCTGATCACCGTGCTGATCCGTATCTGGGGCAACTACCCCGAAGGCGTGTCCTTCTCGATCCTGCTGATGAACATCTTAACACCGTTCATCATCAAATGGACCCGCAACAAACCGTTGGGAGGTGTTGAATAATGACCGAATCCAACGTACGAAAAGATTTTGTGATGCCGATCGCGGTATTGACCATCATCTGTCTGGTGATGGCGGTGCTGCTGGCATTGACCAATAATGTGACCGCTCCCATCATCGAGGAAGCGGAAAAGGCCGCAGCGGCGGAAGCCCGGGCGGAAGTGATGCCTCAGGCAGACGGCTTCGAACCGGTGGACGTGGCGGCGGAAGATCTTCCCGGAAGCGTTATCGACGTATACAAAGCCACCAACGGCGCGGGCTATGTGGTCCAGCTGGCCGGGGACGGCTACGGCGGGAAGAAGACGTTGAAAGTGATCGTTGGCGTGGATGCGGACGGCTTCATCACCGATACCAAGGTCATGAGCCACAGCGAGACGCCGGGTCTGGGCTCCCGGGTCGCGGAGGCGGACTTCAACGACCAGTTCAACGGACTGGATGAATCCGGCCTGAGCGGGATCGTCACCATCTCCGGTGCGACGATCTCCTCCAACCACTATATCGATACTGTAAAAGATGCCCTGGCGGCAGTGGAAACAGCAAAGGGGGCGGAGTAAATAATGAATAAACTTTCTGTTTTGACAAAAGGGATCATTAAAGAAAATCCGGTCCTGGTGCTGGTGCTGGGGACCTGTCCCACACTGGCGACTTCCACCGGCGTGACCAGCGCCCTGGGGATGGGTGCCGCGACGACTGCGGTACTGATCTGTTCCAATATCGCAATCTCCATTTTGAAAAAGGTGATCCCGGATAAGGTCCGGATTCCCTGCTATATCGTTGTTATAGCCAGTTTCGTTACCCTGGTCCAGATGATCGTGAAGGCCTATGCGCCGGCCCTGAATACGGCGCTGGGGATTTACCTGCCGCTGATCGTGGTAAACTGCATCATCTTAGGCCGGGCGGAAATGTTCGCCAGCAAGAATTCCGTCGTGGATTCCGCGCTGGACGGCATCGGCATGGGCATCGGCTTCACGCTGACCCTGCTGCTGATGGCAACCATCCGTGAAGCATTCGGAGCAGGCACCTGGGCGGGGATCCCGATCCCGGTGCTGATCGACCATCCGATCTCCATCTTCACCATGGCGCCGGGCGGCTTTGCCGTATACGGTCTGCTGATCGCTATCGTCATCAAACTGACCAGCGGAAAAGCTCCGCGGAGAAAGAGCTTCGACTGCGAAGCCTGCCCGTCGGCAGCTTTCTGCGGGAGAGGTTCCTGTGACGATCTGGACCTGAGCAAGAAGGAGGTGGCTGCTGAATGATTACCATTAAAGGCCTGATCGCCATCCTTCTGACGGCGACCTTCATCAACAACTATGTATTACAGCAGTTCCTGGGCATCTGCCCCTTCCTGGGCGTGTCCAAGAAACTGGACCAGGCAACGGGCATGAGCATCGCGGTTATCTTCGTTATGATGATCGCTACTCTGGTGACCTGGCCGATCCAGACATTCCTGCTGACCCCCAATGGACTGGGATATATGCAGACCATCGTCTTCATCCTGGTCATCGCGGCGTTGGTACAGCTGGTAGAAATGGTCCTGAAGCGTTACATCCCGGCGTTGCATGCGTCCCTGGGTGTGTACCTGCCTTTGATCACCACCAACTGCGCCGTACTGGGTGTTTGTATCAATAATATCGACAGCGAATTCACCTTTGCCCAGGCCATGTTCAACGCCTTCGGCAGCGGTCTCGGATTCCTGATCGCCATGCTGATGTTTGCCGGCATCCGCCAGCACATCGAAGACTGCGACCCGCCGGAATCCTTCAAGGGTCTGCCGATCACTCTGATTTCTGCCGGTATCGTGTCGATCTCCTTCTTCGGGTTCGCCGGTATCGTGGACAATTTATTCGGTTAAGGGGGCGTGGAGATGAGTAGTGCAACATTAGCAGTAATGATCGTTACGGTCATCGGCATCATCTGCGCTGTGATGCTGTCCGTGGCTTCCAAGGTCATGGCCGTCAAGGAGGACCCACTGATCCCCCTGGTCAGAGAATGCCTGCCGGGGGCCAATTGCGGTGCCTGCGGTTTTGCCGGCTGCAACGGCTATGCAGCAGCACTGGTGGAAGACCCGGAAATGGAACTGACCAAGTGTACGCCGGGCGGCGAAGACGTGGCCAAATCCATCGGAAAAGTACTGGGCCGGAAGGCCGGAAAAATGGTGCTGATGACAGCGGTTATCGGCTGCCGGGGCGACAACAGCAAGACGGCCCGGAAGATGGAATACAAAGGCATCAAATCCTGTTCGGCGGCTGCCATGATGTTCGGCGGCACCGGCAAGTGCAAATACGGCTGCCTGGGATTGGGCGACTGCGCAGCAGCCTGCCCCCACGGCGCCATCGTGATCCGGGACGGCCTGGCTCACGTAATCGACGAAAAGTGCGTGGCCTGCGGCCTGTGCACCAAGACCTGCCCGAAGGGCCTGATCTACATCCAGCCCTACTATGAAGCAGTTCGGGTGCTGTGCAGCAACCACGAAAAGGGCGCATTGGTCCGGAAAGAATGCAGCATCGGCTGTATCGCCTGCGGACTGTGCGTGAAGAACTGCCCGGTGGATGCGATCCACATCGAAAACAACCTGGCAGTCATCGACCACGACGAATGCATCGGCTGCGGCGCCTGCAGAATGGTCTGCCCGGTGAAGGTAATCATCGGTTCCGGCCATGGTGCGTCGTAAGAGATGGTAGATAGAAGCTCGTAAATTGAAGATAAGATCCTTCGCTTCGCTCAGGATGACAAAGCCTGTCATCCTGAGGACGAAGTCCGAAGGATCTTTTTTCTTTAGACTTCAGACTCCAGACTCCAGACTTCAATCTCACTCAAAGTTGTGCTATAATAATAACTTATAAGGTAAGAAACGGTCGATTCTCGAAGGAGATATGAATGAAAATCAGAAAAGCTGACATCGTCCTGGTGCTGGTGCTTCTGCTGGTGGCTGCGGCTGCGGGCATTTTTATGTTGGCGGTGCGGGATACCGGCGGCGAAGCGGTGGTGCTTCGGGACGGACAGGAGGTCCTGCGGCTTCCCCTGTCGGAAGACGCGGAAGAAGTCATTACAGAAGGGGAGGATTCCAATACTGTGGTGATCCGGGACGGCACAGCCAGCGTCACCCAGGCCAACTGTCCCGATAAGGTCTGCGTCCACACCGGAGAGATCCGCTACGAAGGCCAGACCATCGTCTGCCTGCCCCACAAACTGGTGGTGAAGATCGAAGGCGGCGAAGAACAAAGCGTGGATGCTGTAACGCAATAAAACGAAAGAGAGGAAAGCCTCTTGCCTCGCCCCCTTGGGGAGAGGTGCCTCCGAAGGAGGCGGAGAGGGGCTGCTAGTAACAAATGACAACAAAGAGAATCGCCCGATATGGGCTGCTGATCGCACTGGCGCTGATCCTGAGCTACCTGGAATCCCTGATCCCGGTGTTCGTGGCGGTGCCCGGCGTGAAAATGGGGCTGCCCAATATCGTCATCATGTTTGCCCTGTACAGCCTGGGCACAAAAGACGCTGTCATCATCTCCCTGATCCGGGTGGTGCTGGCGGGAGCCATGTTCGGCAATGTCTTTGCCATTTTGTACAGCGCAGCAGGAGCGGTGCTGAGCCTTTTGGTGATGACGCTGCTGTTAAAAACAAAGAGGTTTGGTCCCATCGGGGTCAGCGTAGCCGGTGGAGTAGCCCATAACGTGGGCCAGATCATCGTAGCGATCCTGGTGACGGAGACCGCCCAGATCGTCTTCTACCTGCCGGTACTTTGCATTTCCGGCATCGCCGCCGGGGTGCTGATCGGGATCGTGAGCGGGATCGTGATAGAGAGATTGAAGATAGAGGATAAGAGATAGAAGACGGAAGAGGAGTAGCAATGAAAAAACGATTGATCATGGGGAACGAAGCCATCGCCTGGGGGGCTATGAAGGCCGGGGTCCGGCTGGTGGCAGGGTACCCCGGAACACCCTCCAGCGAAGTGCTGGAGACGATAGCAAAAAATAACGACGGCTCCATCCACGTGGAGTGGTCCGCCAACGAGAAGGTGGCCATGGAGGTGGCGGGGGCGGCAGCCTACGCCGGAGCCCGGAGTTTGGTGACCATGAAGCAGATGGGTCTGAACGTGGCGGCGGATCCGCTGATGTGCCTGAATTATGTGGGTGTGAAAGGCGGGATGGTGGTGCTGACGGCAGACGACCCGGGCCCCATCTCTTCCCAAACGGAGCAGGACACGAGACATTTCGCCCAATTCGCGAAGATGATGGTCTTCGACCCCTCTTCGCCGGCGGAAGCCTACGAAATGGTGCAGGATGCCTTCGAGTATTCGGAGAAATACGGCAAGCCGGTATTCATGCGCCCCACCACGAGGATCTGTCACGGGTACCAGACCGTGGAGATCGATGGAGAGATCAATACAAAACAGGCGGAAGGCTTTGAAAAGGATCCGAAGTGGGTCATTTTCCCGAGGCTTTCCTATCAAAACCACATCGCCCTGGAGAAAAAACTGGTGGAGATGAGCGAGGACCTGGATGGCTACCGGTTCAATACTGTTACCGGTACCGGAAAGAAGGGCGTCATCTGCAGCGGAGTGGGATATGAATATGTGAAAGAGATCCTGGGAGACCGGGAGGATATCAAGGTCTTTAAGGTGGCCACGGCTAACCCCTTCCCGGAAAAGCTGGCGCTGGAGTTTTTATGCGGGCGTCCGGAAGGCAACGCTCCCTGCAGTGACTTGCCTCGCCCCTCTGGGGAGAGGTGCCCCAAAGGGGCGGAGAGGGGAAACTTCTCCTGTCTTGAAGAAGTGCTGGCGGTGGAAGAACTGGATCCGGTATTGGAGAAGGCCATCACCTACACCGCCGGGAAGTATCAGATCCCGGTGAAAGTCTACGGGAAACTGACAGGCACCGTAGCCAACGCGGGAGAACTCTCCGCAGACCTGGCGGCAGAAAGCCTGGAACGCTTCCTTGGCTCTCCCTGTAACGACTTGCCTCGCCCCTCTGGGGAGAGGTGCCTCGAAGAGGCGGAGAGGGGTCACGAGGAAGTAGCTCCAATCCCTGATCTCCAACCTCCTACCCTCCCCGCCCGGCCGCCGGTGCTGTGCCCGGGGTGCCCTCATCGAGGCGCCTTCTATGCGGTGAAAGTGGCTATGAAGGGGAAGAAGACCCGGTACTGCGGGGACATCGGCTGCTATACCTTAGGGAACGCGGCTCCGCTGGACATGGTGGACACCTGTCTGTGCATGGGAGCGGGCCTGACTATGGCCCAGGGCTTCGCCCACGTGGAGGAGGACGTGTACAGCTTTGGTTTCATCGGCGACTCCACCTTCTTTGCCTCCGGGCTCCACGGGGTAGCCAATGCAGTTTATAACAATGCGAACATCACCATCGTGATCCTGGACAATTCCACCACGGCCATGACCGGCCATCAGCCCCACCCGGGCACCGGCCGGACGATGATGAAAGATTTCACCACCGCCATCGATCCGGAAATGGTCCTGAAGGGGCTGGGGGTGAAGACGGTGGTAACGGCAGATCCGCTGGATCTGAAGTCTTCGGTGGAAACGGTGAAACAGGTGGCGGAGGAAAAGGGC
>CADBSL010000172.1 GCA_902797345.1 uncultured Eubacteriales bacterium | reverse complement strand
TCGTCGTCTTCCGGTTCCTCCTCCAGCTTTCGCTGCCGCCGTTTCAATATAGACACACACAGGGTCAGCGCCGCCAGGCATAACAAGAAGGTCCCGACGCCGATCACGACGCCCCCTGCCACTGCTCCGGAAAGAGCATTCCCATAGTTCTTCATTAGCAGAATGGTATTGATGATCCCCATTGCGGCCCCGGCAATGAGGGAGGCGATCAGATTCGTCCGGAAATTCGCCTTCAGGCGCCGATCCCAGATCCCGCCCCGCAGGCAGCGGACCACGATGTACAGGGACAATCCCATGAACAGCAGCCACTCCGGCAGCATCCAGCTTCCGGATCCCAGGCCGCCCCGGAAAAGGTGGATCAACATCACGGCCAACAGCCCCCAATAAGCGATCCAAAAGCCTCCGGACTCGATCCTCCGGAGTTTCTGTTCCTGCATTTCGTCCAGATTATTCCTTCTATTCTTCATCGGTATTCTCCTCCCAGAATAAATCATTCAATGTGACATGCAGCGCCCGGCAGATCCGGATGCAGAGACTGATGGAAGGGTTGAATTCTCCGGTCTCGATCAGACCGATGGTCTGCCGGGTCACGCCCGCCGCCCTGGCCAGATCCGTCTGCGACATCCCCGCCGCCTTTCGGCACTGCTTCATTTTTACGTTCTTTCCCATGGGTCATTCTCCTTTATAATGCAAAGTATACATTGCATTTTTGATTTTGTCAACTATATATTGCATTTTCCCATAAAAAAGTCCGGGAGAGACTTGGTCTCATCCCGGATGCTCTTCATCGATACCATTATGCTTTTGGATCAGGCGGTCATCCCTATTTCCGTACCAGGGCTGTTTCCAGCACCGGTCCGACGGTTTCCACCAGTTTGAATTCCAACTGTTTCCGGACGTTTTCGGGAATGTCCTCGATATCCCGCTCATTTTCCTTGGGCAGGATGATGGTTTTGATGCCGGCCCGGTGGGCTGCCAGGACTTTCTCCTTGACACCGCCGATGGGCAGCACCTTACCCCGCAGGGTGATCTCCCCGGTCATCGCCAGATCATTCCTCACCGGCACCTTCGACAGAGCGGAAACCACCGCCGTGCACATGGAAATACCGGCAGAAGGACCGTCCTTCGGGATCGCGCCTTCCGGGATGTGGATGTGGATGTCCTTTTCTTTATAGAAGTTCGGGTCGATCCCCAGATCCACAGCATGGGTCCGGATGTAGCTCAGGCCCGCCTTGGCGGATTCCTGCATCACGTCTCCCAGCTGACCCGTCAACGAGATCTTCCCGGTACCGTCCATGATGGACACTTCGATGGTGAGGGTCTCTCCACCCACAGTGGTCCAGGCCATTCCGGTCACTGTCCCCACTTCCGGTTCCTTTTCGATCTTGTCATAGAGGAAGCGGTGTTTCCCCAGGAAATCCGTCAGATTCCGCTGGGTCACGGAAACCGTCGTCTGGTTTTCCTGGACGATCTTCCGGGCGGCTTTGCGGCAAACGGAGGTGATCTCCCGTTCCATGTTCCGCACGCCGGACTCCCGGGTGTAGTAGTTGATGATGTCCCGGATCGCCCCTTCGGAGATCCGAAGCTGAGACCGGGTCATACCGTGCTCTTTGGTTTTCTTTGGGATGATATATTTCTTGGCGATCTGCACCTTTTCTTCTTCCGTGTAGCCGGATACTTCGATGACCTCCATCCGGTCCAGCAGCGGCCGGGGGATGGTGCTCGTCGTGTTTGCTGTGGTGATGAACATCACCTTGGACAGGTCAAAGGGCACTTCCAGAAAGTGGTCCGTGAATTCCTTGTTCTGTTCCGGATCCAGTACTTCCAGCAGAGCCGACGCCGGGTCCCCGCGGTAATCGGCACCGATCTTATCGATCTCGTCGAAGAGGAACACCGGATTGGCGGATTTAGCGTCCCGGATGGCGGAGATGATCCGTCCCGGCATGGAGCCGATGTAGGTCTTCCGGTGACCCCGGATTTCAGCCTCGTCCCGGACTCCGCCCAGGCTCATCCGAACAAAATTCCGGTCCATCGCCCGTGCCACGGATTTGGCCACAGAGGTCTTGCCTACGCCCGGCGGCCCCACCAGACAGAGGATCGGACCCTTGAGCCCTTCCGCCAGCTGTTTGACAGCCAGGTATTCCAATATCCGCTCCTTGACTTTTTCCAGACCGTAGTGGTCCTCATTCAAGATCTTTTCCGCCCGGGTCAGGTCCTTGTTGTCCGTTGTGACGGTATTCCACGGCAAAGCCAGCACCCAGTCCGCATAGGTCCGGATGACCCCGCCTTCCGCGGAAGACAGCTGCACTTTGTACAGCCGGTTGATCTCGTTTTCGATCTTTTCGTGGATCGCTTCCGGCAGGTTCAGCTCCCGAAGCTGCTTCAGGTACTTTTCCACCTCTGCATCCACGTTCTCTTCCTGTCCCAGTTCTTCCTGGATGATCCGAAGCTGTTCCCGAAGGTAGTATTCCTTCTGGCTCTTGTTCAGCTGGCCCCGAACCTTCTGGCTGATATCATTTTCGATCTTGGCGATCTCGATCTCTTCATTCAGAAATCCCAGCAGCACTTCCACCCGGCGGCAGACATCAAAGGTCTCCAGCAGTTCCTGCTTCTGTTCCGGCCGGAAAGCCACGTTGTCTGCGATAAAGTCCGCCATGGCGGAAAGGTCTCCCATACCGTCCACGGTGCTGAGGACCTCCTGTCCGAATGCACCCTCCATGGTGATGTATTCCGCAAAGGCATCCATCAGGCTCCGGGACAGGGCTTCCAGTTCCGCTTCGTCATCCTGGGAATATTCATCCGGGCAGACCTCCACCTGACAGCTCAGGTGGGGATTCTCCTGCTGGATCTCCAGGATCCTGGCACGTTCCCGGCCTTCCACCAGCACCCGCATGATCTCGCCGGGCATCCGAAGCATCTGCTTCACTTCCGCGATGGTCCCCACTTCATAGTAGTCCTCGGGAGAGGGCTGCTCCACGTCCGGATCCTTTTGGGTAGTCAGGAAGATCGTCTGCTCATTGACCATGGCGATCTCCAGGGCTTTGATGGACTTCTCCCGACCTACGTCAAAGTGTGTCACGCTGCCCGGAAAGATCGACACTCCCCGCAGGGGGATGGTCGGCAGTTCCCGTATATTTCGATTAGTAAGGTCTGTCATTTCAGATCACTCCTCTTTCATCACAAACTTCGGTTTGGCGGTCTTGTCGTCCACCATTTCCTTTGTGATGATGCATTTTTCCACGCCCTTCAGGGTCGGCAATTCGTACATCACGTCCAGCATCATGCCTTCCATGATCCCCCGCAGGCCTCTGGCACCGGATTTTCTCTCCAACGCCTTTTCAGCGATGCGGTCGATAGCCGCCTCTTCGAATTCCAGTTCGATGTCATCGAACTTAAATAGTTTCCGGTATTGCTTCACCAGGGCGTTTTTCGGCTCTGTCAGAATATTCTTCAAAGCCTCCTTATCCAGTTCGTCCAGCACCACCAGTACCGGCAGACGTCCCGCAAATTCCGGGATCAGGCCATATTTAAGCAGGTCCTGGCTCTCCACCTGCCGCAGCAGTGCTTTCTCGTCGATTTTATTGACATTGATGTCGGAGTTGAATCCGATGGTCTTCTCTCCGACCCGGCGTTTGATGACCTTGTCCAATCCGGCAAAGGCCCCGCCGCAGATGAATAAGATCTCGCTGGTATCCACCTGGATGAATTCCTGGTGGGGGTGTTTCCGGCCACCCTGAGGCGGCACATTGGCCACGGTCCCTTCCAGGATCTTCAGCAGTGCCTGCTGCACGCCTTCCCCGCTGACATCCCGGGTAATGGAAGGGTTCTCGGATTTCCGGGAGATCTTGTCGATCTCATCCACGTAGATGATCCCCTTCTGGGCCCGCTCCACGTCGAAATCCGCCGCCTGCAGGAGCTTCAGGAGGATATTCTCCACGTCCTCCCCTACATAGCCGGCCTCCGTCAGTGCCGTGGCATCAGCAATGGCAAAGGGCACATTGAGCACCTTAGCCAGAGTCTGGGCCAGCAGCGTCTTGCCGGACCCGGTGGGGCCGATCAGCAGCACGTTGCTCTTCTGGATCTCCACATCGTCTTCCTCGTCCAGGGATTCCACTCTCTTATAGTGATTGTAGACTGCTACCGATAACGCCTTTTTGGCAGCCTCCTGACCGATGACATACTGGTCCAGGGTCGCCTTCATTTCCTTCGGCGTCGGGACCCGGAACTCTCCGGCTTCGGCGGAGCCGCCCGCCATCATCAGATCCATATCATCTTCGTAATAGTCGTCCTCCTCCCGCAGGATCTCCCGGCACAGATCCACACAGTCACTGCAGATGGTGACTCCGGGACCGGTGATGAGTTTTCTGAGGGGTCCTGCCGGCTGTCCGCAGAAGGAGCAAACCATGGTGTTGTTATCTTTCTTATTCCTTGCCATACAACTCTCCCTGAGTGCTTATTTTCTGGACTTCACCACTTTATCGATCAGTCCGTATTCCAGCGCTTCTTCCGCTGTCATGTAGTTGTCTCTGTCGGTGTCTTTTTCCACCTCGGCAATGTCTTTCCCGGTGTTTTCCGCCAGGATCCGGTTCAGTTTTTCCCGGGTCTTCAAAATCAGCTCCGCGTGGATCTTGATATCCGAGGCCTGTCCCCGGGCACCGCCCATGGGCTGATGGATCATCACTTCTGCATTGGGCAGCGCATACCGCTTGCCCTTGGTGCCGGAAGACAGCAGGAAAGCGCCCATGCTGGCTGCCATGCCGACGCAGATCGTCGCCACATCGCACTTGATATACTGCATCGTGTCATAAATCGCCATACCGGCAGTGACAGAACCGCCGGGGCTGTTGATGTACAGGCTGATGTCCTTATCCGGATCTTCCGATTCCAGGAACAGCAGCTGTGCCACGATCAGACTGGCTGTGTGGTCATTGACTTCGTCCCCCAGGAAGATGATCCGGTCTTTTAACAGTCTGGAGTAAATGTCAAAGGCTCTTTCGCCTGCTCCGGTCTGTTCGATTACGGTTGGGATCAACATAGTTGTACCTCCTTATTTGTCGGTTTTTCAACCTTCCAATAATACGTCAAAAAGAAAGCCGTCGAAGGCAGGCGATCTTCACCCCCCTGGCAGCTTTCTTTGATTGATCAGATGAATTGAACCGTCGTTTTTATTTGAATACTGCTTCGTCGTACATCATCTGGATCGCCTTGCGGTTCCGGATATCCTGGCTGATGATCTCGATGTTTTCGGCGTTGAACTGGTTTCTCAGTTCTTCGTATTCGATCTTATAGTGATCGGCCATGCCCCGGATCTCGTCATCGATCTCGCCCGGTGTAGCTTCGATGTTTTCCAGCTTCGCGATCTCGTCGATGATCAGGCGGGTCTTCATCTTCTTGTAAGCATCCGGCTTCAGTTCTTTCCGGTATTCTTCCATGGACTTGCCCATGTACTGGAGGTAATCCTTCAGAGAGAGACCCTGATACTGCATCTGCATATCGATCTCATCCGCCATTTCGGTGATCTGAGCTTCTACCATGTCTTCCGGTACATCCAGTTCTGTGCGGTCATAAACCACGTCGATGATGGCAGTCTTCATGTCGTATTCAGCCTTGTTTTCAGCCGCTTCCATCAGCTTCTTCCGGAAATCTTCCTTCAGCTCATCCAGTGTGTCGAATTCGCTGACGTCCTTGGCAAATTCATCGTCCAGTTCCGGTTTTTCCAGTTCGGTGATCTTGTGGACCTTTACCTTGAATACCGCTTCCTTGCCCTTCAGGTCTTCTGCCTGGTAGTCTTCCGGGAAGGTAACTTTCACCTCTACGTCATCGCCGATATTGGCGCCTACCAGCTGTTCTTCAAAGCCGGGGATGAAGGTATCGGAACCCAGTTCCAGTTCCTGATCGGTAGCTGTGCCGCCGTCAAACTGGTCGTCGCCGATGAAGCCCATGTAATCGATGGTCAGTGTGTCGCCCATCTGAGCCGGACGTTCCACTTCGATGATCCGGGAATTTCTCTTCTGCAGGTTTTCGATCTCCGCGTCTACCTGTGCGTCTGTAACTTCCGGTTCGATCTTGTCCACTTCCACGCCCTTGTATTCACCCGGGGTGAATTCCGGACGTACGGTGACTTTGATGTTGACGATCATGTGTTCGCCTTCATTATATTCTTTGATATCGACTTTCGGGTTTGCTACCGGACGGATCACCAGCTGCGCTACCGCATCCGGATAAGCATCCGCTACCATTTCGTTTACTGCATCTTCTAAAAATACGCCCTCGCCGTATCTGGCTTCGATCACTTTTCTGGGAGCCTTGCCCTTCCGGAAACCGTCGATGGAGAACTTACCTCTTTCGGCCAGGTAAACCTTGTCCATCTGTTTTTCGATTTCTTCGTTTTCAAACAGCATTTCAAATTCAACGACGCTGTTTTCTTTTCCGATAAATGTTGCCTTCATTGATCTATTTTCCTCCTGATATTAGATATCCGCATGTCGTACTATTATATACTCTTTTTCGGCTCTTTTCAAGGGTTTTTTGGAGATGTGAGACCAAAGGTCAAAGAATTCTCTTCCCCTCCTGCGCTCTCTTCTGAACTCCCGTCTCTATTTTTCCATCTCCGATCTTTTACCTAAAAAAGTTCGGAACATTTGTTTACTTTTTGTTCGCCATATGGTACAATAAGGAAAACCATTCAAGGAACAGTGAGGTACAAACCATGGAAGACAACAAGCTCACCGAGAGAGAACAAAAGGTTCTCGACTATATAAAGACCCAGATCAAAGCCAAGGGCTACCCGCCCACGATCCGGGAACTCTGCCAGTCACTGGACATCAAATCCACCTCCACCGCCCACAAGGACCTGGACAGCCTGATGCGCAAGGGCTATATCCGAAAGGACCCGGTCAAACGGCGGGCACTGGAAGTGCTGGACAAGGAAGCACCCGCCGCATCTGCCGCTCCGGAACGGCAGGACGTGGTGGACATCCCCATCGTCGGCAGAGTCGCCGCCGGAACGCCGATCCTGGCGGAACAAAATATTGAAGAATACTTTCCTCTGCCGGCTCAGTTCGTCAGCGGCGGTGAGCACTTTATGCTGAACGTCAAGGGCGACAGCATGATCGACGCCGGGATCTACGATGGAGACTACATCCTCATCCGCCGGCAAAACACCGCCCGCAACGGAGAGATCGTGGTAGCCATGGTGGACGGTTTCGAAAGCGAAGCCACCGTCAAGACCTTCTACAAGGAGAATAACCACATCCGTCTCCAGCCGGAGAATCCCTCCATGAGCCCCATCATCGTCGACGATGTAAAGATCCTGGGACTGGTCAAGGGCGTTTTCCGCTATTTCCAGTAAGACTTAATACCCCAGTCCGAAGACTAAAGAAGATCCTTCACTTCGTTCAGGATGACATTGCACGGTTATCCTGAGCAAAGCGAAGGATCTTTCTTTTTAAGAACAATTTTTCTCTTTTCGATTTCGCCTTTCGCTTCCTGCTTCCAGCTCCAAGCTTAATCCATAAAAAACGTGAACATCGTCACGATGTCGTCCTCGTCCTGAAGTTCAAAGGTCTCATATTCCGACACATCCACCAGATCTTCATTGACGTAGATCAGGAATCCGCCTTTCAACATCAGATCGTTTTCCCGGAACGCCTGAGCCAGGGTCAACCCCTTCCGCCAGGGTTTGGGCATGTCATTGATCGTGATCATCTATATCCTCCAAATCTTTTACAATATCTTCTACAATGTCTTCCAGTTCATGTTCGACCCGTTCGATCTCCTCTTCATCCAGTCCTTTTTCCCGCAGGATCTCTTCCAGCGGCCGGTTCTGGTGGAATTCCGAGGCCTTCATGGGATAATTGGCCTGCTCCTTCTTCCGGGCCCGTTTGTTCTTTCTCTCCGCCCGGTTTTTCCTTCTCCGTTCTTTCAGGAAATCTTCCGACAGGTACTCCCGCCCCCCGGTTTCCTCGTTGATCCGATCCAACCGGAAATAGTCCTTCGTATCATCCGACAGTTCCTTTTTCCGGAGCCGCCGGTCTATGAGCCAGGAGATGAAGGTGTAGATCACGGTAAAGACCGGCACCCCCAACAGCAGCCCGGGTATACCAAACAGAGATCCTCCCACCAAGATCGCGAACAGCGTCCAGAAGCTGGGCAGATCCACTGCCTGTCCGTAGATCTTGGGCTTCAGCACGTTTCCGTCAAATTGCTGAAGGATCGCGATGAAGATCAGGAAATACAGCGCCTGGATCGGGCTTTCCGAAAAAATCAGCACCGCCGAAGGGATCGCTCCGATAAAGGGTCCAAAGAAGGGGATCAGATTGGTGACCCCTACCAGCGCCGCGATCAGCAGCGGGTACGGCCATTGGAAAAGCGTCATCACCACAAAGGTGATGATTCCCACCACCGCAGAGTCGATGACGTTCCCGGAAACAAATCCGCTGAAGACCCGGTCGACAAACCGGAAGCCATCCAGCACCACATTGGCAGTCTCTTTGGAGAACAGGGAATACAGCAGTTTTTTGGACTGAGCGGTAAATGTGGATTTGCTGAGCAGGATATAGACGCAGACGATCAGCCCGATGAACAGGTTGAACACCGTGTGGGCCATATCCACCAGCCCCGCAGAGATCTTTACCAGAAGCTCCTGCAGGTAAGGCATCAGCGTCGTATCTCTCCACTCATAGACCCGGTCCATGATCAGATCCCAGTTCTCTGTGATCAGCTGCTTCCATTCATCTTTGATGAAGTCCGCGTGGTTGATCATGGAGGTGAAATTGTCCGAATAGGCCGGCACCTTCGTGATCAGTTCATAGGCACTGTTGATGAACTGCGGGATGACCGTAATGATCAGCCCCACCACCACAGCGATGAGCAGCAGCATAGCCAGCAGCACGCTGATGATCCGGGAGATCAATACTGCACGGTCCTGCCGTTTGATGCCCCATTTCATCAACCGCTTTTCAAAGAATATCCGGCAGGCGTTATAGATCGGCCGCAGGATATAGGCGATGATGCCGCCGTAGATAAAGGGTTCCAGAGCATGGAAGATCATCCCCAGTCCGGCCACAAAATACCCCATCCGAAGCAGGAAAATCACCAGCAGGGCAACCATGGCCAGAGGAGTGAAGATGACCATTCCCCATTTGAAATATTTTGAATTGAAAAACTCTTTCATGGATTTTCACCTTTTTCAAATAGTCACTTACAGGTATTATACAGCGGTCTTTGGAGGATTTCAAGGAGGAGTCTGGAGTCTGGAGTCGGAAGAAAGGGAACTCGAGGCATGAAGCTGGGAACCGGGAGCCAAGAAGCTGGGAGCTCGAAGCCGAAATGAAATAACCCCTGACGGTCCGTTGGTCCGCAGGGGTTTGTTTTCCGTATTGATTTACGCGTTGG
>CADBSL010000171.1 GCA_902797345.1 uncultured Eubacteriales bacterium | reverse complement strand
GCCCGGCTGTTCCCCACCGCCCGGAGGTGGGAGGAAAGCAGGTTATAGAAGAAGGTGGCGGTGAGCCCGGCGAAGATGATGGTGATGTAGGCTTTGGCCTCCGGGAAAATGTCCGACGGGGTCCGCATCAGCCGCAGGGCCCCTTCCGCTCCCAACAGGCTCCCCGCCGTCAGCGCCGCCGACAGGATCAGAGCCAATATCACGCTGCTGGCCACGGCGGTCTTCAGCCGGTCCTCCCGCCCCGCCCCGAAGGACTGGCTGGTGAGGACGGAAAAGCCGATGGCAGTGCCCATGGCAAAACCTGTCACCATGAACATCAGGTTCCCTGTGGAGCCTACCGCCGCCAGGGCGGAAGCCCCCAGGAACTTCCCCACGATCATGGTGTCCACCATATTATATAATTGCTGAAAGATGTTCCCGATCAGGATCGGGATCATGAATCGGATCATCCGGGGCAGGATCGGTCCCCGGGTCATATCCAGCTGCATGGCATTTCCTCTCTAAATAAAAATCCGGCCGAAGACAGCATCCTCAGCCAGATTATTGTACATCAATCCACTTTAGCCTGTAAAGATAGAAATCGAGTTTCCTGCCGGAAGCTTTCAGCTGACAGCTCCCCGCTCACTCGTCGATCCGCTTGATAAACTTCGCCGGAACGCCCCCCACGATGGTATCCGCCGGCACGTCCTTATTGACCACAGCGCCGGCAGCGATCACTGCATTGTCCCCGATGGTGACACCGGCGGTGATAGTGGCATTGGCACCCACCCAGACCCGTTTGCCGATGCGGATGGGGGCCGGGTGCAGCTGCTGCCGCTTCTCTGGGTCCAGATCGTGGTTCAGGGTGGCCAATACCACTCCGTGACCGATCAGGGCCCCGTCATCGATCCAGATCCCGCCCTGGTCCTGGAACTTGCAGTCCGCGTTGATGAACACGTGCTTTCCCACGTGGATGTTCTTCCCGAAGTCCGTATAGAAAGGCGGGAACATGGCGAAGGTCTCATCCACCGGTTCCCCGATCAGCTGGGAGAACAGCTGCCGGATTTCCTCCGGTTCATGGTATTTCGTGTTGATCTCCATGGTGATCTTCCGGGCTTCGATGCCCAGGATACGCATCTGCTGGATGACTTCGAAGTCCTCGCCGATGGTATCGCCGTTGTTGAAGTGCTTCAGTAATTCTTTCAGGTCCATTTTGTCTCCTTTCAGGGGTAGCCCCCTCTCAGTCTGTTCGCTACGCTCACAGACAGCTCCCCCTAAGGGGGAGCCAAGGTCTCTTATCGTAAGTCTAGTCGATTCTCTTCCCTGTTCAGGATATAAAACCCCTTTTCGTTCAGGGTGTTTTCCCGGTTATAGATCATTTCCGAGTCGTCCATCTGCCGCAGGATCCCGCCGGCTTCCTCCACGATGCACTGCATGGCGGCGGTGTCCCACTCGGAGGTCAGCCCTCCCCGGTAGTAGATCTCCGCCTCTCCGGAAGCGATCATGCAGCCCTTCAGGGCGCTGCCGGCAAAAATGACATTGTGGATGCCAAATCCCGCCAGGATCTCCGGGGCGTTCGGCGCGGAATTGGACTTGGACAGACAGGCTCGGATGTCCTCGGTTCGATCGCTCACGTGGATCGGCTGGACGGCCTCTCCATGCTTTTCGGAGAATGCCCCCCGGCCCTTGACGGCAAAATACAGATCGTCATAGACCGGCAGGTAGATCACCCCCATCACCGGCCGGTGATCCCGGACCAGGGCGATGTTGACAGTGAACTCGTCGGAGCGTTTGATGAATTCCTTCGTCCCGTCCAACGGGTCGATGACAAAGCACCACTCCTGTGTGAGCCGGGTCTTATCGTCCGCCGACTCTTCCGCCAGAAAAGCCGCTTCCGGATACTTCGGCTTCAGACGGCCCAAAATGATCTCGTTGGCCGCCACATCCGCCTGGGTCACTGGAGAATGGTCGGGTTTTTCCTTCACCCAGAAGTCTTCGTTTTTATAGTACCGGAGGATCTCCCGGCCCGCTTCCCGGGCTGCTGTCTTGCAGTCCTCCAGAATGTCGTCGATCCGATCCCACATGTCGTCACTTCCTTTATTCAACCTTTTTTGCTTCTAAACAGCAATTAGGTTGAAAGCCTTCGTCATTAAAGCTTGTATTCCTGTCCGTTTTTCAACCAAACGCCGCTCATATCCGGGATTTGGTTGGAAAATTCTTATAGTGAGAGGGCTTCCCCTCTAAAAAATTCAACCATTTTGCTTGCTCTTCGGCAAAATGGTTGAAAACCTTCGTATTTCAGGCTTGTTTTTGATCTGGTTTTCAACCAAATACCTCAAATTTTCCGAATTTGGTTGAAATCCACTTCGATGAAATGGTTAGTCTTCCACCTTTTCTCCATTCACTGTCTCCAGTGCCTGGTCTTCCTCCGGCGCTTCTACATCCTCTGCATTCTCTTCGGAATCCGCCGGCGGTTCGATCCACTGGGAGGCATCGAAGATCACCAATCGTCCCACAGAATCCTTCGGATACTGACTGCTGATCAGTTCCGTAGTCCGCTCCAGAGAAGCGGTGGCCCGGCTGAGCATACCGGAGGCCGTGATGGATTCACATTCCTGATAATTATTGTCCAGAGGCACTACGTGATAGGCCCATGCATTCCCTCTCTGGTATTTATTCACCCAGGTGGGCAGTACATCCGCTTTGGACAGCGCGATGGAGGT
>CADBSL010000170.1 GCA_902797345.1 uncultured Eubacteriales bacterium | reverse complement strand
GGCTGCGGGGGCGACAATAGTGTCCTCGCCGGAATCGGCGCCTTGTGACGGGGCTAAATCGCCTTGAATGTAGTTACTTCTACGAGCACCTTTCCTCTGAGGAACTATTGCTCGCCTACAGGCAGCCCTCCATCAACAAAGCTAATAGCTCCTAGCTCACAGCTTCAAGCTCTTCAAAAACGTCCTCCGGTGGATCGGGCAGATTCCACGGGCATAAATCCCTTCGTAGTGGGCTTTCGTCCCATACCCTTTGTTCTTTTCAAAAGCGTACCCGGGATATTCCTTTGCATATTCCACCATCATATGATCCCGGGTCACCTTTGCCAGGATGGAAGCCGCTGCCACCGACAGGCTCTTTTCGTCTCCTTTGATGATGGAGGTCTGCGGTATCTCCAGATCCTCCAGTTTTACCGCATCGATCAGAAGATGCTCCGGTTTTACAGAAAGGTTTTCGACCGCTTCGATCATCGCCCGTTTCGTGGCCTGAAGGATATTGACCTCATCGATGGTCTGGTTGTCCGCCATCCCGATAGCCCAGGCGACCGCCTTCTCTTTGATCCGGATAAACAGTTCTTCTCTTCTCTTTTCCGACAGTTTCTTGGAATCGTTCACGCCGAGGACATCAAAATCCTCCGGCAGGATCACCGCCGCCGCCACCACCGGGCCTGCCAGCGGTCCTCTTCCCACTTCATCGATACCGGCGATATACCGGACTCCCTGTTCGCGAAGAGCTCCTTCATATACCTGCATCTCCTGCAGCATCCTTTTTTCTTTCTCGATCCGTTCCGCCTTCGTCATCTTACTCTTCCTCTTTTGGGAATTCCAATGAGATCCGGCCCATTTTTCCGCCTCTGAACTCGTCCATGATGGTCCGGGCAGCCCGGGCATAATCGTATCTCTTCCCACTCATCAGAAATCCTCTTTTTTCACAGATGGTCTCCATGATCTCCAGGGGTTCTCCATCCACACTCTCCAGTTTATATCTTTCCTTCAGCAGCTGAGGATAGGTCTCCTTCAGCACCTTGATCAATTCGATGGTCAGGTCCTCCCGGTCCAGGATCTCGTCCTTGATGGAACCGGCAAAGGACAGTTTCAGTGCCACGTCCCGGTCTTCGAATTTCGGCCAGAGGATGCCGGGAGTATCCAGGAGCTGGATCTGATCCTGCAGATTGATCCATTGTTTTCCCCGGGTCACACCGGGTTTGTTGCCGGTCTTGGCGCTCTTCTTCCCGGCCAGACGGTTGATCAGCGAAGACTTCCCCACGTTCGGGATCCCAACGATCATACAGCGGACGGGTTTTTTCCGGACGGAATCCCTGTTGATCTCCTCCCGGAGTTTATTCAGCACCTTAAAAAGGTCTGTGATCCCCTCCCCGCTGAGGGCATTCATGCACACCGGCTCTGCCCCATGTTTTTTGAAATACTTCACCCAGGCCTCATTCACCTTCGGATCCGCCAGGTCCGCCTTATTGAGGATGACGATCCGTCGTTTGTTTTTGATCAATTCGTCGATCACCGGATTCTTGCTGGCTACCGGGATCCGGGCATCCAGGATCTCGATGGCTGCGTTGGTGAGCTTCAGATTATCCTGTATCAGCTCCCGGGTCTTTTTCATGTGGCCCGGAAACCAGTTGATATGTTCATTTGCCATTTTTATTCCTCCGCAAAAAACATAAGAGGAAGCCCGGAAGGCTTCCTCTCAGTCTTATTACTTTTTCTTTGCAGGTTTGATCTTTGCAGCTTTACCGGTACGTTCTCTCATGTAGTTGAGTTTCGCTCTTCTTACGAAGCCGTGCCGTACCACTTCGATCTTCTCGATTTTCGGGGAATGGATCGGGAAAGTCTTTTCCACGCCAACGCCGGAAGCGATTCTCCGGACGGTGAATGTTTCATTGATCCCGCCGTTCTGCTTTTTCAGTACGTAACCTTCGAAAATCTGGATTCTTTCTCTTGAGCCTTCCTTGATTTTAATGTGAACTTTTACTGTATCGCCGACTCTGATTTCCGGCACATCGTTCTTCACATATTCCTGCTCAATTGCTGTAATAATGTTCATTAGTGTTCCTCCCATCATAAAATTAAACGTTCATGGCAGGGACACCTACCAGCGGACCGTCCGTAGTACACTGGGAATAATTTTAGCACACCATTATGTGATTTGCAAGGAAAATCTGCTTTATTTTCACCTTTTTTTATGCTATTATTTCTGCGTATAGAATTGACTGGCAACGCCGGACTTCCTATGCATTTTGGCGTTGCTATTGAGGGCTGCGGAGGTGACAATAGCTTCCTCGTCGGAATCGGCGCCTTGTGACGGGGCTAAATCGCCTTGAATGTAGTTACTTCTACGAGCGCCTTTCCTCTGAGGAACTATTGCTCGCC
>CADBSL010000169.1 GCA_902797345.1 uncultured Eubacteriales bacterium | reverse complement strand
GGAGGATCTCCTTTCCATTGTGAAGGGGGACCGCACTGCGAATTACATCCTCATGAAGGATCTGGATCTGTCCGGTCTGGACTGGGTGCCGCTCAAGTTCCCCTCCCAGTGGGATTATGCGGGGACCTTTGACGGGAACGGACATAGGATCAATATTTCTCACGGGGAGACCGAAGAGAGCACCGCTCTGTTTTACGGAAATGAAGGGACGATAAAGAATCTGAGACTCACCGGCACGATCAACGTGTATCATGAATATCTGGGGAACCGGCAGGCCGCTTCGGTGGCGCTGGAGAATGTGGGGACGATCCGCAACTGCACAAGCTCCGTGGATTATGTTTCGTCGGGAGGTTCTCCGGTCCTGATAGCCGGTATCGTGGCCACTAATGGCGGGACCGTCAGCCATTGCCGGTATACGGGAAGTATGAAAAGCAGTGCCAGAGGAGATGCGAATTTCGGCGGCATCGCTTACTATAACAACTATCATTACAACGATTACAATAACCGATACGATCGGATCGGGAAAATCGAGTATTGTGAAAGCAACAGCAGGATGACCGTGCTGATGGGAGGCGAAGAAGACATCGTCGCCTTCGTCAATGGCGGAGAAGTCATCATCGGCGGGATCGTGGGAGAAGCCCAGATGGAGACGTCGGTGGAAGTGTGCCGTTTTACCGGCAGTGTGTATGTGGCCGGGACCATCGGCGGCACCTTTGGAGCCAGCTTTTCTGTGGGCGGGATCTGCGGAGAAGGAGATGTGAATCAAACCTATTCCGACTGCTGCTTTACCGGCAAGATCCGATTCAACTGCACTGCGGAGGATTCTCAGATCTTCAATACCGGAGGGATCGCCGGGAAAGGCTGCAATGATATGGTGAAGAATTGCTTCGTCGCCGGGGAGATACTGGATGAAGGGACCCTGTTAGGCGCACCGGGGTGGTTTTTCGGGCAGGATTCCTCCTTTGGCACAGAGGAAAAGAGTTCGAATAACTATTATCCATCCGGTTCGCTGGATCTGTGCGGTTCGGGAGAACCCAATGAAGGCGACAGCGGCTACTCAGCGGTTCCGCTGGCTTCCATGGCCCGTCAGATGACCTTTGCCGGATTTGATTTCGGGTCGACCTGGACGATGGGTCAAAGCTACCCGGTCCAAAAAGTGTTCACAAACCTGTATGGTGAAAGCGGAACGCCGGCGCCGGAACCGGTACCGGATCCGGAACCGGCTGAGATCAGTGCGGATGAATACGTACTCCAGCACCTGGTTTTCCTGGACTCGAGTCAATATAAGACCCGCTCACAGCTTCGTTTCTCCACCCTGATGGAGGAATGCATGGACAATCCGGATCAGAACACATCGGAATGGGCTTATAAGATCCTCAATACCATCAATGAAGCAACAAAGTTCAAAAAATGGAGCGTTTTCGACAATCAATACGAAGCAGTGCTGGCTGAGTTGATCACCGGCGCGGCGATGGAGGAGACCGACAGTATCGATTTAGCAATAGAATCCCAGAGTCTGACGATTGCGAACAATCTGTGGAAAATGCTGAAGAATGCCTATCCGGGAAAATATACCGAAGCGACCTATGAGACCAGCCTGCAAAAGCTGCTGAAAGATCCCCAGGGGCTGGAAGAGGAGAACCCCGGGATCTATAGAGAGCTGAAAGGTGCTCTGGATGACTACTTTATGCATGGCCAGGATAAGGCGGATGCGATCCGTGCCATCAGTGGGACGACGGCCCTGTACGGAAAGATGAACGACTTTATCACCTTCTGGAACGACTGCAACAGCGTGGTGGAATGGGTATCGGAGCTCCATGACTTCCAGTGTACGGTGGAAGCGCTCTACAGCCTTTCTCAGGAACAACTCGACATTTTCCGCTCGCTGGATAGCTATATCCAGGAATCCGCCGGGGCCAAAGAAGCACTGCTGTATAAAACAGCCTATCAGAAGTTTGACAACTATCTGACCCGGGAACACATCGCAGCCGCAGTGTTTGAAGAAGGGGTCACCAGTTTCGGAGAACTGACGATGGAGATCCTGAATCCGCTGATCAATGCGGTGATGACCAATTATCTGGTGGATGTGATGGGGCTGTCTTCCGAAGCAGCCGGGGATATTATGATCCTGTTGGCGGGTTATCACGTGGGATGGGCCCTCGGAACCACACTCACCAATAACGATCAGATCATGGCAAATTGCGACCTTCTTCATGCCAATGCGAAGATCGAAGAGGCGCTTTATGAAGTCATGGTGGAAAAGGGGGGAAGTCTAAAAACAGAGAGATCCTATTCTGCGGCGAAAGACTTCGATGCAGCCTGGATGCTGCTGAGGACCAGTGAGAAATATGCTGTTTCTGTTTATAAAAACACTCTGACGGCCATGCAGGAATCCATGAAGTCCAAATTTCTCACGCTGGGACGTGTGGACATCTATGGGAATGCAAAGGCAGACGAGATCACATTGGCAAATTACGAGTATATCAAATGGGACAGCGCCATCTGTCATGGGCAGAAGATGCATGATGCGATCTCAGGCAGCAACAGCAATATCAACACGGTCAACCTTTCCGGTGTAGGGGATTTCAGCATCATGGACGACTCGGGACAGGTCCTGGGTGACGTGTATGACGGAGAGATTTCTCTCTATACGCCTTCGATCCTCATCACGAAGACCGGGAATGGGTATTCTGTGACAGTGGGCGGAGACCTGGATCTTATCCTGGACCTGTATGGCAGTGAAGACGGTGCTGCAGCAAAGGTAGAGGTCATCACCGTCAATGAAAACGGAAGGGAGATCTCCCGCTCTGCAGAAGAGGAGATCGACCTGTCGGAAGAGATCCTGTTGGAGGTCCGTCAGGAAGGAAACAGGACGCCGACGATCGAAACCTATGAAGGCGATGATGGGGAGGAATTCGTAAGGATTGATCCGGAAAGCTGCAGTGTCATGGCAGGAGATACGTTTTCATTCGATGTCACGTTAGATCCCTCCATCGCCAAAGAGAAGGTGTATTGGTGGAGCGATGACCCCGACATCGTGGAAATCGATCAGACCGGGAGAATAAAAGCGCTTCGGGCCGGACGGACCTATATCAACGCGAGGGCCGGTGAGGACGAGTACAGCGACTATTCCGAAGTCCGGGTCCTGTTCCGGGATGTGGCAGATGAAGAAAGCTATTTCTTCTCTCCGGTATACTGGGCACTGGACGAGGGGATCACCACCGGGACGTCCGCGACGCATTTTTCACCGAATGCCCAATGCCAGAGATATCAGTTCGTTTTATTCCTTTGGAGGATGGCGGGAGAGCCGGAACCGGAATCCGGAGTTTGCCCCTTTTCGGATGTGAAGCAGAACGACCTGTTCTATGATGCGGTATTGTGGGCCTATGAAAATGGGATCACCAACGGATCGGATGCGACGCATTTCAGCCCGTATAAGGACCTGTCCCGGGCTCAGGTCTGCACCTTCCTGTACCGCAGCGCGGGAAGCCCGTCCGTGTCCGACGGGAACCCCTTTGCAGACATCCCTTCCGGGGAATATTACACGGATGCCGTCCGTTGGGCTTCCCGGGAAGGCGTTACGAATGGGACGGACAGCACTCACTTTTCGCCCTATGGCATCTGCACCCGTGCACAGACCGTCACCTTCCTGTACCGGATGACCGAATAGGGTCAAAAACTTTACCGAAAAAGCAAAAAAACTTCCAAATATGTATGTAACATTTTGGAGAAATATAGTACAATGAAAGTTGCAGTCAGATTATTTTGCAGGGGGATAAACAAATAAAATGACAGGGACTAAGAAGATCGTTTTCATCGTTTTGCTTTTGGTATTGTTCGCAGCGGCAGCGCTGGGAAGCATGTTTTATATGAATCACGCGGAGAGATACACGGATCGTTTCCTGCCGGGGACCCAGATCAACGGCGTCGACGTGGGAAACATGACCGTTCCGGAGGCGGAATCCGCTCTGGAGATCTCCAAAGGGGAGTACTCCATGGAGGTCGTCTTTGCTGATGGCAGCCGGGAAACCGTTACCGGACCGGAGATCGGTTTCCATTATGCCCTGGGAAATCAGGTCCAGCAGATCCTCGCGAAACAGAATAAGTTCAAGTGGCCTCTTGGGCACATCAATATCCTCCGGGAAAAATACAATGTTCCGGCTGAGTTCGACCGGGCGAAGCTGGCGCTGAAGATCCACCGGATGCCTCAGACCCAGCAGGACCCGGAGACCGTTGACCTCACTACCAATGCATACGTGGGTTATGTGGACGGGACCTTCCAGGTAGTGCCGGAACATCAGGGAAATAATATCAACCCCTTCTCTTTGTACCGGGTGGCTTCCGAAAAGGCTTCCAACGCGGAACGGGAGCTGTATATGGAGCAGGAGATGGATAACATCCTCGTCAAGCCCACGATCACCAAAGATGAACCGGGTCTGGCCATCAACGCAGAAAAACTGAATGATTTCAAGTTCCCCAGCGTCACCTACGTGACCTCCGACGGGACCAATTACGTGCTGGATGGGAACGTGATGAAGGACTGGCTGAAACAGGACGCCAAAGGCGGGCTGTATGTGGACCCGGCTTACTGGAGTGAAAAAGAAGCGGAGTATGTGGCCTGGCTGGCGGAGAACGTCAACACGGTCAATAAAGAGCATATATTCCATACCACCGATGGCAGAGACGTGACCCTGAGGGGGACGGAGTATTATGGTTGGGAGATCGACCAGGAAAAAGAAATTGAACGTCTCAATCAGGACATCGCCTCCAACGCGGTCGTGGAACGGGAACCGGTCTACAGCAAACGGGAGGGAGCTTACCTGTATGACAATAACGGCTTCGGGAATTCCTACCTGGAGATCGACCTGGGCAAGCAGCACATGTACATTTATAAAAACGGCGAGATGGTCCTGGAGACGGACATCGTTTCCGGTACCAACACCCCGAAGCGGCGGACACCGGACGGGGCTTTCACCACGTATGATAAGCAGCGGGATCGGATCCTGCGGGGCGATATCCAGTCGGACGGCACCTATGGGTATGAGACCTATGTGGCCTACTGGATCCGTCTCACCAACACCGGCGTGGGCCTGCATGATGCTTACTGGAGAGGTGCCTTCGGCGGCGACATCTGGCGGTACGGCGGCTCCCACGGCTGCATCAACTGCCCGGCGAAGCTGATGCCGGAGATCTACAAGATCGTGGATGAAGGGATGCCGGTGGCAGTATTCTATGAATAGAAAGGCTTCTCGACCATTCTGACGGAGACCTTGAAAAGGGTCTCCGTTTTTAATATAATAGAGACCAGTACTGTTGAAAGGAATAGAGAGTATGGTAAGAGTAAGAAGAGCAGAGGAACGGGATATCCCAAGGATCCTGGAGCTTCTGATGCAGGTCAATATGGTGCACCACCTGGGCAGACCGGATCTGTTCAATGGTCCGGCCACCAAATACACCGAAGAAGAACTTCGTGATCTGCTGAAGGATGAGACCCGCCCGGTTTTTGTGGGTGTGGGTGAAGATGACGTGCCGAAAGGGCATGGCTTCTGCATCTTCCAGCAGCACCTGGGGGATAACATCCTGACGGATATCAGGACTTTATACATCGATGATATCTGTGTGGACGAGAAGTGCCGGCGGCAGGGAGTGGCCGAGAGCATCTATGAAGCGATCCTGGCCTTTGCCAAAGAAAATGGTTGTTACAACGTGACGCTGAACGTCTGGGCGCTGAATCCCGGCGCACAGCGTTTTTACGAGAAGATGGGGATGGTGCCCCAGAAGATCGGAATGGAGACGATACTATGAAATTAGGTGTGATCGATGTGGGCGGCGGCGTCCGGGGGTCCTACGGAGCCGGAGTGTTTGACTTTTGCATGGACCGGGGGATCGATTTCGATTATGGGATCGGGGTCTCTGCCGGTTCAGCTAATTTTGTATCCTATATGGCGGGACAGCGAGGCCGGAATTACCGGTTCTACACGGAATATACCTTCCGCCCGCAGTACATGGGGCTGGGGAATTTCATCCGCACCCGGAACTTTATCGGACTGGACTATATCTACACGGATCTGTCTGCTTCCTGGGGAGAGGATCCCCTGGATTTCGATCTGGTGTTGAAATCCGGCAAGGAATTCTGGGTAGTAGCCACCAATGCGGAGACCGGAGAACCCATTTACTTCGATGGGTGTAAGGAAATGAGCCAGGATGATTACGGCGCCATCAAGGGCTCCTGTTGTGTACCGGTGGTGAATCAGCCTTATATGGTGAATGGGATCCCCTGCTACGATGGAGGGATCTCCGACCCGGTGCCGCTGAAAAAGGCCTTTGAGGACGGCTGCGACCATGTGGTGTTGGTGTTGACCCGTCCCAGAGACGATTATCGAACAGCGAAAAAAGATATCCGGATGGCACGGTTCATGCGCAAATACCCGAAATCCAGAGAGCGGATGGCCACCCGTTCCCTCGTGTACAATGAGGGGTTGGATCTGGCCAAGGAACTGGAGGCGGAAGGAAAGGTCACGATCATCGCCCCGGCGGATATCAGCGGGATGAAGACCCTGACCAAAGACCGGGACGCCATCGCCAGGCTCTACTCGGATGGGTACGAGGATGCGAAAGTGCTGGAGGAGTTTATATGAGACAAGAGTCTTAAGTCTTTAGTCTGGAGACTGGAGATAGGATCACAAACAGAAGACGCTGGAGATAATGCTTCCAGCGTCTCATTTTTTTCATCATATAATCTTCAGACTCCAGACTTGGAACTCCAGACTTATTTCTGCTTATACGTCTTCAGGAAGTCTCCCAGATCCCGGATGGCGCCGGCGAGTTTTTCCGCTTCCGGAAGCATTACGATCCGGAAATGGTCCGGTGTGGGGTAGGAGAATCCTTTGCCGGGGATCATCAGCACGTGTTTTTCGTGAAGCAGGTCCAAGCAGAACTGATCATCGCTGGTGATGTTGAACCGCTTCGCATCTACCTTCGGGAAGATGTAGAAAGCAGCATCGTTCTTGACGAAGGAGATCCCGTCGATCTTGGCCAGTTCTCTGCAGCAGGCTTCTCTCTGTTCGTACAGTCTGCCGCCGGGCACCAGCATGCTTTGGGTGCTGTCCGGATCATTCAGGGCAGCCACGATGGAGAGCTGCATGATGGCATTGGCGCACAGACGCATGGAAGCCATGGCCATGATGCCTGAGATGAAGCCCTGAGCCCCTTCCTTCGGACCGCTGATCACCATCCATCCGCAGCGGAACCCGCAGACGATGTGGGACTTGGACAGACCGTTGAAGGTGATGGTGAAGACGTCCGGAGCGATGGCTGCGGTGGATTCGTGTTTTTTGCCGTCCATCACCAGCCGGTCGTAGATCTCATCGGAGAAGATCACCAGGTTGTTTTCTCTGGCCACATTCGCGATCTGTTCCACCAGTTCTCTGGGATAGAGGACGCCGGTGGGGTTGTTGGGGTTGATGATCAGGATCGCCCGGGTCTTCGGGGTGATCTTGCTTTTGATATCTTCCACGTCCGGATACCAGTGGTTGTCTTCGTCACAGACGTAGTAGACCGGGGTGGCGCCGGCGATGTGGATGGAATTGCTCCACAGGGAGTAATCCGGTGCCGGAACCAATACTTCGTCCCCGTTGTTGAGGAAAGCGGTCAATGTCATGGTCACCAGTTCGCTGACGCCGTTGCCGATGAAAACGTCATCCGGCGTGATATCCTGGATCCCTTTATTTTTGTGATATTCGCAAATGGCTTCCCGTGCATCCGGCATTCCCTTTACGTCACAATAGGGGGTGGCCCGGTCGATGTTCTGGATCACGGCGTTTTTTACGCTGTCCGGCATGGGGAAGCCGAAGGTGCCGGGGTTGCCGGTGTTCAGTTTCATCACGTTGATGCCTTCTGCCTGCATCCGAAGGGCTTCGATGAAGAGCGGCCCGCGGATGTCGGAGTGCACATGAGTCAATTTATCGGATTTATCGATTTTATACATTTTTTTCACCTCGTAACGAATGATTTGAAGAAATTATATCATTTTCGGCCCTATTTGAACAGGGGGAAATAAGAAAACGAAGATTATATGTCATTTAAACGCAAAAAATATGAACATTTTACTGAAAACATCTTGAAAACTGCACTAATTTGTGCTACGCTAAAAAACGTCAATTATATTTGGGTGATGAACCCATGACATATTTCAACTGATTCTCTGGAGAGACCCGACGGGCACCGAAGGTTTAAGCTTCCTGCTTTGAGCAGGTGGGGAGTGATATCTCAGGTAAAAGGACAGAGTGTTGAGTGATAAGCTCGCATTCTAAATACCGGGACCACTTCAGAAGTCGATTGAAATCGGCTTTTTTTATTTTATTCACGAGGAGGAAAAAAACACTATGGGATTCACTGAATTTCTCGACAAAGTGGACGGCATAGTATGGGGCGTACCTATGCTGGTGCTGTTGGTTGGTACAGGTATCTACCTTTCCATCCGTCTGGGACTGTTGCAGTTCCGGAAATTAGGTCTTTCTGCAAAGTACATGCTGGGCAAGGAACCGGGCGTATCCGGTCAGGGAGAAATCTCCAGTTTCCAGGCCTTCTGCGTGGCGATGTCCGCGACCATCGGTACCGGTAATATCGTCGGTGTTGCAACGGCGGTAGTAGTCGGCGGCCCCGGGGCTCTGTTCTGGATGGTATTCGCTGCCTGCGTCGGCATGATCACCAAATATGCAGAATGTCTGCTGGCTGTTAAGTACAGAAACATCGACGCCAACGGCAGAACACTGGGCGGACCGTTCCTGTCTATCGAAAAAGGTATGGGCAAGAAGTGGACCTGGCTGGCGAAGCTCTTTGCTTTCCTGGCAGCTCTGGCCGGCATCATGGGAATCGGCACCATCGTGCAGATCAACGGTATCACTTCCGCGGTCAGCACATTCTTTGATCCCAATGAAGCACATACATTCACCATGTTTGGCAACTCCTACACCGTAGCGACTGCTGTTGCGGCTGTAGTAGTAACATTCTTCGTAGCATTAGTAGTCATCGGCGGTATCAAGAGAATCGGTACCGTTACCAGCTACATCGTACCGGCGATGGCCGTGGTTTACATCGTAGCTTGCTGTATCGTACTTATCTGCAATATCTCCGCTATCCCCGGCGCGTTCGTTGAGATCTTTGCCGGCGCATTCGGTGCAAGAGCGGTAGCAGGCGGCGCACTGGGCGCGATCATGTTAGCGATGCAGAAGGGTATTGCCAGAGGCGTATTCTCCAACGAAGCCGGTCTTGGTTCCGCTCCTATGGCGGTATCTTCTGCGAACACCAATGAACCGGTTCGGCAGGGTCTGATCAACTCCTTCGGCGTATTCATCGATACCATTATCATCTGTAATCTGACCGGTCTGTCCATCCTGGTAACAGGCGCACACCTGACCGGAAAAGAAGGCGCTGCGGTTACGATCCATGCTCTGGGCACAGGGATGCCTTTCGGCATGCAGGTCGGCGCATTCGTCCTGATGATTTGTCTGGCGTTCTTCGCATTCACTACGATCCTGGGCTGGGATATCTACGGTGAAAGATCGCTGGAATACCTCTTTAACGGCAACATGGGTCCGGTAAAGGTTTACCGTATCCTGTACATCATCGCCGTATTCATCGGACCGTTCCTGACTGTCAGCCAGGTATGGACCATTGCGGATATCTTCAACGGCCTCATGGCGATCCCGAACCTGATCTGCGTACTGGCACTCAGCGGCGTGGTTGCCAAGGAGACCAGGGATTACTTCAACCGGCTGGACAATGGGCTGGATGATGGTCTGAAGCGCAAAAGAGCTTAGTTTGGCGTATAAGAAAGTGTTATAGAATAGTTGATCCCTTTATCAAGAATACCGGTGCAGGAATGTGCCGGTATTTTTGTTGCGGTTTTGCCCTATAATTGATACAATAATGGATACAATGTTTTGGAGTGAACAGACAATATCCGGGCTGCGGGGGCGACAATAGCTTCCTCTCCGGAATCGGCGCCTTTAACGGGGCTAGATCGCCTTGAATGGTCCGACTTCTACGAGCGCCTTTCGCTCCGAGGAACTATTGCTCGCCTATTTGCATCCCTCATGGTAGGTTCTTGGATTAATAGGCTGGCAAAATATAAAAATACAAATCAGAAGGAAAAGCGCAATGTTTGAATATAAGACAGAATTGGAGAAGAAGATCGCCCGCAGTGTGATGAAGGTGGAGAAGCCTGCCCGGTATATCGGAGGGGAGCTGAATGCGATACGCAAGCCCGATGATGAGGTGTCTATGCGGGTGGCTTTTGCGTTTCCGGATATGTATGAGATCGGAATGAGCAATCTGGGGATCCAGATCCTGTACAAGGTCCTCAACGATATCCCGGATGTCCAGTGCGAGAGGGTCTACGCGCCGGATGTGGACTTTGAAGCCATCATGCGGGATGATGATATCCCGCTCTATACATTGGAGACCAAGAGGGCCGTGCAGGAATCGGACATCTTTGCGATCTCTGTGGGGTATGAGATGCTGGTGACCAATGTACTGAATATGATCGATCTGGCGGGGATGGAGGTCTATGCGAAGGACCGAAAGGAGACGGATCCCTTCATCATCATGGGAGGTCCCTGCACCTACAACCCGGAGCCACTGGCGGAATTCGCGGATGCCTTTTCCATTGGAGAGGGAGAAGAGGTCTGGCCGGAGATCATGGAAAAGCTTCGGGAATGGAAGGCCAGCGGCGCACCGAAGATCGAATTCCTGAAGAGTCTTTGCGAGATCGAGGGGATGTATGTCCCGGGGTTTTATGAGTTTGAATATAATGAGGACGGGACGATCAGGGAGATCCGAAAGCTTTATGACAAAGCTCCGGATCATATCGAAAAGAGGATCATCCAGGACATGGATTCCGCGCCCTTCCCCACGGAGCCGGTGGTACCGTTTATGTCCACTGTCCATGACCGGGCGGTGGTGGAGATCTTCCGGGGCTGTACCCGGGGGTGCCGGTTCTGCCAGGCGGGGATGATCTACCGGCCGGTCCGGGAGAGGAGCATGGAAAAGATCCGGGAAATCGTTGAGGAACAACTGAAGGCCACCGGTTATGAGGAGCTTTCGATCCTGTCCCTTTCCACCGGGGATTATTCCCGGGTGGAGGACCTGGTGACCGATCTGATGCAGTTGTGCCGGGACAACGATGTGTCCATGTCGCTGCCGTCCCTGAGACTGGATTCTTTCTCCTTCAAGGTGATGGATGAGATCCAGGGATATAAAAAATCCGGGCTGACCTTTGCGGTGGAAGCCGGAAGCCAGCGCCTGCGGAACGTGATCAACAAAGACATCACGGAAGAGCACATCTATTCCGCTTCCCGTCAGGCTTTTGAATTGGGGTGGCATTCCATCAAACTGTATTTCATGGCCGGACTGCCCGGCGAGACGGATGAGGATCTGGCCGGGATCGCGGATATCGCCCGGAATATCATGAACATCTATAAAGAAGTCAACGGAAAGATCGGTCGGCTGTCCATCCATGTCAGCGTGTCCAACTTCGTGCCGAAGCCCCATACTCCCTTCCAGTGGTTCCCACAGGATACGGACGAGGAGTTTTCCCGAAAGCATGAGTTGGTGAAGAACCTGATCAAACCCATGAAATGCGTGCGGCTGAGCTATCATGACAGCCAGACCAGTTACCTGGAAGGGGTGCTGGCCCGTGGGGACCGTCGGATGTGCAAGACCCTGGTGGAAGCGGTCCGTCTGGGGTGCAAATTCGATGGTTGGCGGGAGCATTTCGATTACGATAAATGGATGCAGGCCTTCGAGAATACCAGAGTGGATCCGGATTTCTATGCCCGGAGAGCCTGGGGATATGATGAGATCCTTCCCTGGGATCTGATCGGTACCGGCGTGGACAAGGAGTTCTATCTGCGGGAAAACGAAAAAGCGCACCGGGGAGAGATCACCAAGGACTGCCGGGAAGGCTGCCAGATGTGCGGCGTAAACACCGTGTTTATTTGCTGAAGGGAGGGATGACGATGAAGTTTTTGGTAAAATGGACCAAAGAAGGCGATATGCGCTACATCTCTCACCTGGACATCATGCGGCTGTTCCAACGGGCCATCAAACGGAAGGGGATCCGGATGAAATATACAGAAGGGTATTCCCCGCACCCCAAGATGAGCATCGCCCAGCCCCTGTCTTTGGGTTACACCAGCGTGGGAGAATATTTTGAATTCGAATCCCTGGAGGATATGGATCCGGAGCTTGTCCGGGAGCTCTTGGACAGCGCTATGCCGGAAGGGATCCGGATGGATTCCTGCAGTGTGCTCCGGGAGACGAAAAAGGCGGTGGGAGCCCTCATCACCGCAGGCGACTATCACGTGGGGATCCGGATGGAGGATCCGGAGGGCTACAGGAAGATCCGGGAAGCCGCCCGGTGGTTCATGGAGCAGCCCTCGGTCACTGTGCAGAAGGTCCAGAAGAAATCCGGCAAGATCAAAGAGATCGACATCCGGCAGAAGGTCCGGGAGTTGGAGATCCAACAACAGGAAGGATATTTGCTGTTGAGCCTGAAGGTGGATACCGGCAGCCAGTCCAATCTGAATCCGGAGGTCCTCCTGGAAAAACTGAGGGAGAGGGCGGAATTATCCGGCGGTGACATGGAGACCATGATCGAACGTGTCGAGATGTATGCCGAATCTGCAGAGGGCACCGAAATTCCTCTGTATTTTCTAAAATAGGAAAATAAAGGGAACGATTGACCCCTTTTCATGGTACAATGAAACCGTGAAAGGGGGTTTTAACATGCAAGGAGTAAACAGAAACCGGATCCTGATATTCCTGGCGATGGCACTGGTCTTTTTAGGCAGTGTTTTCGTGAAGCAATTCCTGGATACGGGGAGCTTCCTGCCGGAGGGAGGGAGCAGCGGTATCCTGAAGGTGGAAGGAGCGGAGGAACTGCCGGAAAAAAGCAGCCTGGAGAGTGAAGCCGGAGAACTGGCCGTCAGCGTCCCCGTTCAGTTCATCGTAGACGTGGAAGGAGCCGTGGCACAGCCGGGCGTGGTATCCCTTCCCGAAGGGAGCCGGGTCTTTGAGGCTGTGGAGGCGGCCGGCGGCGCGCTGGATACGGCGGACAAGGGCCGGGTGAATCTGGCGGAGAAGATCACCGACGGGACTGCGATCTATATTCCCTTCCAGGGAGAAGACCAAAGCGCGAGGACGCCGGGCATCTCTTCCGGGACCTCCGCCGTGACCGGTGCTTCCGGGGAGGTCGGAGGAGGCCTGATCAATATCAATACGGCGGATAAAAGCACATTGATGCAGCTGCCGGGGATCGGGGAAGTTTATGCCCAGTCCATCATCGATTACCGGCAGAGCGTAGGGGTGTTCCAAAAGCCGGAGGATATAAAAAACGTCTCCGGGATCGGAGACGCAAAGTTTCAGAAATTAAAGGACAGGATAACGGTATAAAAGATGGGAGATGAGAGGAGAGATCTTTCTCCCGTCTTCCATCTCCGATCTCTAAATAGCCACTGCTTTGATGGTTTCATTTCCACTTTCATCGGCCGCGTAGAAGGTATAGGTGCCGCCGTTTTTGATGGTGAAAACGTGGATCCCCAAAGGGTTCAGCTCGAAGGGCCTGCCGGCTGTCCCCCCGAGGAATTCGGGGATCGTCAGGTTGCCGGCAGAATAGGCAGTCTTCAAAAGATCTCCGTCCATGTCCCGGACTTTCACCACCAGATAATCACGGTTCAGGTAGGTGGTGGTCTGGGTGAAGATCTCCGGTGGAGATCCGACCCTGTTCCGGTTGGCAGAGGCTTCCCGGATGATTTCCTTATCCAGCGATAAGGCGGCTTTCATGTCCAGCACCCCGCCGGTGGAGATCCGGCCGGTGAGTTCATCGGTGACCCGTGCGGTGGTTTCCAGGATGCCGGGGATGTCGGTCACGAAGATGTCTTCATAGTGGGAATAGACCGTCGCGGCGGCCGCTGTGACCATCGGCGCTGCCATGGAAGTGCCTGTCATAAATCCGTAGGTGTTTCCGGGGGTCGTGCTCAGGATGTTCGTCCCCGGCGCAGCGATATCCACGGAATTTGCCCCGTAATTGGACGTCTCTTCCAGACTCCCGTTGGGGGCGATGTTGGCTACGGAAATGATATTGTCCAGGTCGTAGGAGGCCGGGTAGCTGGGGGTTTTGTCGATGTTGGTGCCGGTATTCCCGGAGGCGGTGACAAACAGCATCGAGGATCCCGCGATGGCCCGGTACAGGGCCTGGTCATTGGCGTCGCTGCAAAGACTCAGGTTGCAGACTGAAGCGCCGTTGGCTTCCGCATAGCGGATGGCACTGACGATCGAAGCGGTGGAGCCGTGGCCGTCCTTGCCTCCCAGCACCTTCAGGGTCATGATCCGGATGTCCGGATTCAGGGAAGCGCCGGTGACGCCCAGGCCATTCCCGGAAGAAGCGGCCAGGATCCCGGCTACGTGGGTCCCGTGGACTTCCTGCCGGTCCGCCAGGACTTTGTTGTTGTTGCCGAAAAAGTTCCACCCATAGACGTCATCGACATAACCGTTCCCGTCGTCGTCTTTTCGGTTGCCGGGGACTTCCTTTTCATTGGTCCAGAATGCATCCCGAAGGTCCGGGTGGGTGTAGTCGATGCCGGTGTCGATCAGGGCGATGATGATCTCCCTGTGAGAATCATGAAAGATCTGTGAGGCATCCAGGTAGTGGATGTCGGTGCCGGTCTTTGCCGGAGATGTTCCTTCACCGGTGTTTTGACCCAGCGGATTATCGTATTCCGGGTGGGACTGCTGAGCATCCATCTCAAAGGTGCCGTCGTTGTACAGAGCCCACTGTTTTCCGAAATAAGGGTCATTCGGAGGAAGTATGACTTCTGTTTCGTCTTCTTCCGGCTCCGGACCTTCCGCCATGGTATAGGTGTAGTTGGGCTGCAGGAAGGCCACGTTTTTGTCCTCCGACAGCCGGGCCAGGTTTTGTTCCACTTCGCCGGGGCTGCTGCAGTTCACTACTTCATCGGATCCGTCCCGATAAGTCACGTAGATCTCATTATCCACATAAGCCGAAGTATCGGAAGCGGCGATCACGCCGGAGGCACTGTCCAATACGTCAGCCGTCGACTCCCGGATCGCGGTTTCTGCTTCTTTCGGGTCGGCAAATACGGTTTCTTCATCAGGACTCTCAGCGGATGCGTTCACATCGCCGCCAGGTCCTTTTTCTTTTATTTCCTGCCCGATCTCACTGCCGGCATTCACCACCGCGGACTTCATTGTGTGAGAGTCCAAGGCAGGGGCTCCGGCGAGATCCTTCAGGGTGCCGGCGGGGGCAGAAGCGGATCCTGCCACCGTGAAGAGGATCAGGAAGATGATCAGTATTCCTGCTCGTCTGTTCTTCATTACAGCTGTTCACTCCAATCTTGCTACAATATGTTTTACTCCAACCTGCATTATACCTCAAACCACTACAAAATAAAGGATTCCCGCACAGATGTAATCTTCTTTTAATATAGAGTGGCCGCGGCTGCCTTGACAGGGCGGGTGAAACACAATAAAATGGTAAAACAAATGCAAGGGGAGCGGCAAGGAAATGAGTATTTTAACACCGGAATTGATCGAGAATTATGTGTATTCCCTGTATCGGCAGGACGACGAACAGCTGATCCGGATGAGGGAGACGGCGGAGAAGACGCTTGTGCCGATCATCACCCGGGACATGGAGCGGTTTTTGTACACCCTCTGTCGGATCAGCCGGCCGAAACACATTCTGGAGGTCGGCACGGCCATCGGATATTCCGCGATCTGTTTCGCCCAGGCGGCGTCGGAGGCCCGGATCACCACCATCGAAAACCGGGAACGCTCTGTCCACAAAGCCCGTGCCAATGTAAAAGAAGCAGGTCTGGAGGAGAGGATCCGGGTGATCCACGGAGATGCTGCGGAGGTGCTGCCGGAGATCGAAGGAGTCTTTGATCTGATCTTTATCGATGCCGCCAAAGGCCAATACCACCGTTTCTTTGATCTGTGCAGAAAAAACATGGCACCCGGAACCATTATCGTCTCCGACAACGTTCTGTACAAGGGTATGCCCTGTGACGAATCCTTCATCCCCCAGCGCAGACACAAGACGATAGCCCGTCGGATGGACGAGTATCTGAGGTTTCTGACCGAGGACGAAGAACTGGAAACTTCTTTGCTGGCCATCGGGGATGGAGTTGCATTATCCATCTGTAAATGATAAAATAATAGTGTAAAAACCTGTTATTTCATAGAAATAGTGAGAAAAAGGGAAAAGCAATGGCAAATAGAAAGAATAGTGGAAAACAGCGGAAACAGCAGAATTCTTCCAGGCCAGTGAACAGATCCAGCTCCAACCGATATCCGGGTGAATCCCGGCGGACCGACTCCCGTCGGTATTATGAAGACAGAGAATACGCCGACTATCGGCGTTCCCATACACAGCAATCTGAGAGATCCTACGGGTACGATCCCCGTTATGAATACCGGGGAGACCGGGAATACGGGTACCGACCCCGGAATGGATACAGCGGATATTCGGAATACGAGTATCGAAGAACTGCTGCCGGGCGGGGAGATGCCCGGTACCAAAGCGACAGCGGCAGACGCCGTCAGGAACCCCAAAGAGTGGACGACCGCAGAAGGCGATACACTTCCCGGAAAAAGACTTCCGGGAGATCCTCCGGACGAAATGCCGGGGGAAGCAGAAACAGAAGGCAAAAGAGACCCGTGCGGCTCAAAAAACGCTTCTATGTGTTTGCACTGCTGTTGATCCTGATCATCGCCGTGGGCGGCTATTTTGGGGTAAAAGCCCTGGTGAACAATGTAGTGCCCTCGTTGATGGACCGGTTCCACCACACCACGGAAGCCGGTCAGGTGGAAGAGGATACGGAAGTCAAGGAAACCGAATCAGGGGATAAGATCAGCGATTACGACAGCGTGACCATGGAAAGGATGATACTGGATGACCTGGGGACCCCTGATACCCAGATCAAGGTCATCAACAGCGGAGATACAGAAGAAGGCGAAGAAGCCAAAGAAGGAGAAGAAGGCGAAGGTCAGCAAACCGAAACGACGGCTACGGACGAGAACACCATCGATCTGGCAAAACTGCCCAACGAAGAAAAGATCCGGGCAGCGGTGCTGAGCAGTTGGTATATCTCGCCGCTTGGTCAGGACCGTGCCACCATCGAAGAGTCCTTCGGCGTCCTCAATAAGTACGAAGACTGGGCCGGCGGGGTCTACTATCACAAAGGCTTCCCGGACAGCATGTACATTATGTACAAAGGGAAGAACGGCAGAGACGGGATGCCGGGGGAAGATGCGGTCTGTACCGGCGTCAGCGTCGCCCTGGAGCAGATCATCGAATTCGATCCCTTTATCCCCAACGAGAAATGGGGATCCATGCACAAAGACAACGGTGATTTCGGGTGGACCGACTACTATTACTCGCTCCTGATCCAGAAAGGGATCAACCTCATCGTCTACTGCGAAGCGGACGGCACCGTGAACCAACAGACCCACATCATCGTGCGGCAGGTGAAGTGAGTCAGGAGACAGAAGTCTCAAGAATAAAGAAATTAAAGATCCCTCGCTTCACTCAGGATGACAGCATACGTGTCATCCCGAGTGAAGCGAGGGATCTTTTCTTCTATCTAAAATCTTCTGCCTTATTCCTAAACCAAAAACTCCAATTCCTCTTCGTCCCGGTCGGAAGAGTCGAATTCCACCAGGTCGTAGATGAGAGGGTCCCGGATCAGGTGTTTCCAGACCGTATAGACGGCTTTGATGAACTGGGGCTCCAGTTCCATCCGCTGCTCCAGGAGGGGGCAGCCATAGGGGAGCTCATCCGGATACCAGATCAGACGGAGCTGTCCGTCTTCCGTCAGGTGAGGTGTCACCGGAAAGAACCGGCACTGGAGGGGCCGCATTTCCCGGGGACAGTTTGGAGCTGTTTTGCAGCGGACATAATAGACTTTGCCGTGCCAGGATTCCGGGAAATCGTAATCCTCCGCATAGTCATAGTCCCAGATCAGCCACTCCTCCCGGCGGGTAAACAGCTTTTCTTCCCCCGGCAGCAGGTAAATGATCATGTCCTCCTCTTCGCTGGTGCAGCAGGCCGCACCGCAAAGGGCGCCGCAGTCCGTTGTCAAAGGCGTTATGTAGTTCAGTAAGCGGTAAATCGCTTGATAGGTCCTTCTTTTTATGGTAGTCTTCATGGTAGAGATTGTAACAGAAAGCGAAGGGTCTGTCAAAAGACGGACCGGGAAAAGGCACGAGGAGAGAACATGGCAGAAAAACGCAGACCGGAGCTGCTGGCCCCGGCAGGAGATCTGGAAAAACTGAAGATCGCAGTGGAATACGGAGCGGATGCGGTGTATTTCGGCGGAGAACTGTTCAGCCTTCGGGCAGGAGCGGGAAATCTGTCCGTTCCGGAGATCCGGGAGGGGACGGAATATGCCCACCAGCGGGGACGGAAGGTCTACATGACCATCAACATCTTCGCTCACAACGAAGACATGGAACAGCTGGAAAACTACCTGAAGGAGATCGCGCCGATCCCCATCGACGGGTTCATCGTTTCGGATCCCGGAGTCATCTGGCAGATCTGGCAGGTGATGCCGCAGGCGGAGATCCACCTCAGCACCCAGGCCAACACCACCAATTACGCTTCGGCGGCCTTCTGGCATTCTATGGGGGTGAAGCGGATCGTCACGGCCCGGGAACTGTCCTTTGAAGAGATCCGGGGGATCCGGGACCATACGCCGGAGGATATGGAGATCGAGTCCTTCGTTCACGGCGCCATGTGCATTTCCTATTCCGGGCGGTGCCTTCTGAGCAACTTCATGACCCATCGGGATGCCAACCGGGGGGCCTGCTCCCACCCTTGCCGGTGGAAATATGCCCTAGTGGAGGAGCAGCGGCCTGGCGAATACATCCCCGTGGAGGAGGATGACCGGGGGACCTACTTCTTCAATTCCAAGGATCTGTGCATGATCGCCCACATCCCGGAGTTGGTGGAAGCCGGCATCGATTCCTTCAAGATCGAAGGCAGGATGAAGAGCATTTTTTATGTGGCAGTGACAGTGGGAGCCTACCGGAAGGCCATCGACGCGTATCTGCAGGATCCGGAAGGGTGGCAGTATGAACCGAAGTGGATGGAAGAACTCTGCAAAGTCAGCCACCGGGATTTCACTACGGGTTTCTACTTCGACAAGCCCGGCGAGTCGGAGCAGAACTACGGCACCAGCAACTACATCAAAGAATACGCATTCCTGGGGCTGGTGAAGGACTACGACGGGGATACCGGACTGGCCACTGTGGAACAGCGGAACAAGATGGTGATCGGTGACAGGGTGGAAGTCTTCGGACCGGGAGCGGATTTCTTCGAACAGGAACTGACTGAGATGTTGGATGAAAACGGGCAGCCCATCGAATCAGCCCCCCACGCCCAGCAGATCGTGAAGATCCGGATGGAGAAGCCGGTGGACGCCTTTTTTATGTTGAGAAAGAAGGCCTGAGAACGAAAATAATCCTTGCAATGTCCTTGTGTATTGTATATAATATTCAAGGACATTTTTTGTGCCAAGAAAAATGTCCGGCAAAAACACACACCCTGCGATTCGCAGATGGTGCTCGGAAACGTTGGATTTTCGGGTAGTCTGGGAGAGAAACAGGGTGGAGGAATAACCAAGGAGGAAATACAATGGCAATCATCTCAATGAAACAGTTACTGGAAGCAGGCGTACATTTCGGACACCAGACCAGAAGATGGAACCCCAAAATGGTAGAGTACATCTTCACAGAAAGAAACGGCATCTACATCATCGACTTACAGAAGACCGTTAAGAAGATCGACGAAGCTTATGCATTCATGCAGGAAGCCGTTAAGACCGGTCGCCCGATCCTGTTCGTAGGAACCAAGAAACAGGCTCAGGACGCTATCGAAGAAGAAGCAAAGAGATGCGGAATGTTCTACGTCAACCAGAGATGGCTGGGCGGCATGCTGACCAACTACAAGACCATCAGCGGCCGGATCAAGAGACTCAACGAAATCAAAGAAATGGAAGTGGACGGCACTTTCGAAAAACTGACCAAGAAAGAAGTTATGAAGCTGCGTCACGAACTGGAAAAACTGGAACGGTTCCTGGGCGGTATCAAAGATATGAAGGGCACACCGGCTGCAATGTTCGTCGTTGACCCGAAGAAGGAAAAGATCGCTGTCAGAGAAGCTCGTATCCTGGGCATTCCAATCATCGGCATCGTAGACACCAACTGTGACCCGGACGATGTAGACTACATCATCCCGGCAAACGACGATGCGATCAGAGCGGTCCGCCTGATCACCGGCAAGATGGCAGATGCTGTTATCGAAGCTAAGCAGGGCGAACAGATGGATCCGGGCGAAGCTCCGGCTGAAGGCGAAGAAGAAGCGGCTGTTGAAGAAGCTGCAGAATAATTACGAGAATTACATTTAAGGAGTGATATACATGGCTGTAACAGCTGCAATGGTAAAAGAACTGCGTGAAAGAACTCAGGCAGGCATGATGGATTGTAAAAAAGCTCTGGTGGAAACCGATGGCGATATGGAAAAAGCGATCGAGTTCCTGAGAGAAAAAGGCCTGGCAAAGGCTGCCAAGAAGGCCGGAAGAACTGCTGCAGAAGGACTGGTCAGAATCGCATTTTCTGATGACAGCAAAACTGCTGCGATCGTAGAAGTCAACTCCGAAACAGACTTCGTTTCCAAGAACGAAGAGTTCGTTTCTTTCGTAGAAGGTCTGGCTAAGCTGGCACTGAATGCGGAAAGTGATGATATCGAAGCATTCAAGGCTATGGCTTTTGAAGGTTCCACAGTAGGGGAAGTCCTCACAGACAAGATCGCCAAGATCGGTGAGAACATGTCCATCAGACGGATCCGGAAAGTATCCGGCGACGTTCTCACTTCCTACATCCACGGCGGCGGCCGGATCGGCGTTATCGTTGCGGGCGCAGGCGAAGCCAACGATGCAAACAAGGAAGCACTGACCAATATCGCGATGCAGGTGGCTGCGATGAATCCGCAGTATGTTTCCAGAGACGAGATCTCCGATGCAGAACTGGCTAATATCAAGAACATTACTCTGGAAAGTGCACTGAACGATCCGTTCACACTTCCGAAACCGATCTTAAACGCTCTGCTGGACAAGGCAGTAGACGGCGTTTGGAGTGCAGAAGATACCGCTACTCTTCAGGAAAAGAGAGCAGACAAGGGCTTCAACTTCAACTACCTGCCGAACTTCATCTCCGAAGAAGGCAAGACAAAGCTGGCTGAACTGGCAGTTGCTGACAAGGCAAACATCACCGAAAACAAGATCTTCAAGGGTCTGGTTGACGGCCGTGTTTCCAAGCAGCTGAAAGACATCTGCCTGCTGGATCAGACCTACGTAAGAGCAGAAGACGGAAAGCAGTCTGTTGCGAAGTACCTCGGTACCGTTGACAAGAACCTCTCCATCGCTCAGGTCGTTCGTTTCGAAGTCGGCGAAGGCATCGAAAAGAAGGAAGAAAACTTCGCAGAAGAAGTAGCGAAGCAGATGCAGGGCTGAGGCCTTTAGGATAGTAATTAAAAACTTCGTAGGAAGGTGGTGGTTTTGTCCATTTTTCAATGGGTTCGGCTGATTAATGAAATCTTCTGATATCCATAAAATGTCGCAAAATACCATAAAATATCGCACCCCATGGGTCAGACGATGGGTCAGGCGATTGGGTCAAAAGATTT
>CADBSL010000168.1 GCA_902797345.1 uncultured Eubacteriales bacterium | reverse complement strand
AGATGGTGGGATTCGAACCCACGTGCCCGTTAGGACAACTCGATTTCGAGTCGAGCTCGTTATGACCACTTCGATACATCTCCATATAAGAAGAACCGTATCAGTTCTTCTTTCCTTCTCTCATTTTCATGAATTCCTGGAATCCTTCTTCAAAGGGATCCTTCACCAGTTCGATCAATCCGGCATTCTGCAGTTCACCCATGAACCGTTCCAGGTCTCCTGCGATCATTAATGGATCCACATCCGGTCCGAAGAGCTTGCAGAGTTCTTCCAGGATGTCATTCATGTCTCTCTCGCCGTCGATCAGCTGGACGATATCCGCAGCCACGCCGCCCATGTTGAACCGTTCCTTGGTATCTTCTCTTTCCAGGTAGCTTCCCTGGACGTTAGAGTAGAATTTCACATTGTCAAATAATCTGTATACCATTTTCGTACCTCGTTCATTCTTATATTAGTAGTCGCTTCTCCTATTATAGCAAAATCCCGAAAAAACACAAACAATATTTAAAAATTTTTTCCCGGTGGTATAATGATAGTATGAAAACAAAGGAGGCAGATACTATGGATACAAGAATCTCTAAATTAGCATATTCACTGGTGCACTACTCCACCCGGATCGAAAAGGGTGAGAAGGTGCTCATTTCTTATAACGGTGCTTCCTGCAAACCTCTGGTGAAGGAGATCATCCGGGAAGTCTACCGCACCGGCGCCTACCCGTATGTGGACGTGGTGGACAATGAGATCAACCGGGAGATCATCTTAGGCTGCTCCAAAGAGCAGCTGGATTTCATGAAGGAATATGAAATGCTCCGGATGCAGGGCATGGACGCCTACATCAGCATCCGCTGCCCGGACAACATCGCGGAGCTGGCGGACATCCCCGGGGACATCATGAATCTTTACAGCAAAGCTCTTCGGGGCATTTCCGATTACCGGGTCAACGAGACCAAATGGGTAGTCCTGCGCTATCCCAACGCATCCATGGCCCAGCTGTGCAACACCAGCATCGAAGCCTTCGAGGACTTCTATTTCGACGTTTGCAACCTGGACTACTCGAAATTGTCTGATGCCATGGACAGCCTTCAGGAGCTGATGAACAAAACGAAGATCGTCCGGATCACCGGTCCCGGGACGGATCTGACCTTCTCCATCGAAGGCATCGGCGCTGTGAAGTGCGACGGGGGCCGGAATATCCCGGACGGAGAAGTCTACACCGCTCCCAGACGGTTCTCCGTCAATGGAGAGATCACTTACAATACTCCCTCCAGCTATCAGGGCTTCACCTTCGAGAACATCCATTTCGTCATCAAAAACGGGCAGATCGTGGAAGCAACAGCCAACGACAACACCCGGATCAATAAACTGCTGAACACCGACCCCGGTGCCCGGTATTTCGGGGAATTTGCCCTGGGCGTGAACCCCTTCATCCTCCACCCCATGAAGGACACCCTCTTCGACGAGAAGATCTGCGGCAGCATCCACCTGACCCCGGGACAGTGCTACGAAGATGCCTTCAACGGAAACGTTTCCGCGATCCACTGGGATCTGGTGCTGATCCAGCGGCCGGAATACGGTGGGGGCGAGATCTGGTTCGATGATGTCCTCATCCGGAAAGACGGGGTCTTCGTCATTCCCGAGCTGGAAGGTTTGAATCCGGAGAATTTTGGGAAGTGAGCTGTGAGATAGGAGATTGAAGATTTATAGAAAGACGGCAAAAAGGGGCCGTATGATTACTCCCGAGGCATTCTCGAACGCCGGTCCACCGTGAGCCATGAGCGAGAGCGTCCGAGGGAGAAATACATACGGCCAAAAGATGCCGTCTTTTTTCATTTGTAGATTTTTGCGAGATTCAATCTCAGGGCATTGGTCACGACGCAAAAGCTCGACAGGCTCATGGCCGCCGCCCCGATCATCGGGCTCAGGGTCCACCCGGTCAGAGGAATGAACACCCCTGCCGCCAACGGGATCCCGATGATGTTGTAGATAAAGGCCCAGAAAAGGTTTTGCCGGATGTTCCGAAGGGTCTTCCGGCTCAATCGGATCGCCGCCGGCACATCCTTCAAATCATTTTTCATGAGCACCACATCCCCTGCATCGATGGCGATATCCGTCCCGCTGCCGATGGCGATGCCGGTATCGGCCCGGGTCAGGGCCGGAGCATCGTTGATGCCGTCCCCTACCATCGCCGTCTGATCCTGCTCTATCAGAGAGCGGATCTTTTCTTCCTTGCCGGCAGGCAAAACGCCGGCGATGACCTCCTGGATCCCGGCAGAATCCGCGATGGTTTTTGCCGTCACTTCATTGTCCCCAGTGATCATCACCGTTCGGATCCCCATTTCTTTCAGCTCTTCCACGGCCTCCCGGCTGTCCTCCCGGATCACATCGGCCACAGCGATCGCTCCCAAAAGTTCTCCGGCATAAGCCACGTACAGAGGCGTCTTTCCCTCTGAAGCCCACTCCAGAGCCTTTGATTCAGCCTCTGGCGGGACTTCTGCGTATTCCCGGATAAATCCCAGGTTCCCGGCTGCCATTCGCTCTGAGTCGAATTCCGCTTCGATCCCCTTTCCCGGGACCGCCTTAAGCCCCCGGACCGGTTCCGCAAAAAGATCCAACTCCTCCGCCTTTTCCATCACTGCTTTGGCGATAGGGTGTTCACTGCCGGATTCCAAACTGCAGGCTGCAGCCAGAACGCCTTCCCCGCTGATGTCTCCGAAGGAACACACATCCGTCACCTTCGGTCTGCCCTCTGTCAGGGTCCCGGTCTTATCCATTGCCACGATCCCGGTCTTCCCGGCGGATTCCAACGCCGCCGCCGTCTTGAACAGGATCCCGTTTCTCGCGCCCACGCCGCTGCCCACCATGATGGCCACCGGTGTCGCTAAGCCCAGGGCACAGGGACAGCTGATCACCAGGACAGAGATCCCGCGGGTCAACGCAAACCCGACGGACTGCCCCGCCAACAGCCAGATAAGCGCAGCCGCCAGGGCGATCCCCATCACCACGGGCACGAAGATCCCGGACACCCGGTCCGCGATCCTGGCCACAGGTGCTTTGGTGGCCGAAGTATCCCGGACCAGACGGATCACCTGAGCCAGAGTCGTGTCCGAGCCGACTCCTTCCGCCCGGCATTTCAGGTATCCCAACTGATTCACAGTTCCTGCCGATACCCGGCTTCCCTCTTCCTTCAGCACCGGCATACTTTCACCGGTCAAAGCAGATTCGTCCACCGAGCTGCTTCCTTCCGTAACCACACCGTCCACCGGGATGCTCTCCCCCGGCCGGACCGCAAAGAAGTCACCCCGCCGGACCTGCTCCACCGGAACCGTTTTTTCTTCGCCGTCCACCAGGACCACCGCCGTCTTCGGCGCCAGATCCATCAACCCCCGAAGGGCGTCCGTCGTCCGCCCCTTGGAATAGGCCTCCAGCATCTTCCCCACCGTGATCAGCACCAGTATCATGGCCGCCGACTCATAATACAGCTGGTGGAAGAATTCCTCCCGTCCCGCTGTCACGGCAAGGAGACAGCACACGCTGTATACGAAGGAAGCGCCGGATCCCAGTGCCACCAGCGTATCCATATTGGGAGCCCGGTGCAGGAGCCCGCTGAAACCGGTCGTGAAAAACCTGCGGTTGATCAGCATGACCACTATACAGAGGATCATCTGCAGGATCCCCTGTCCGGTCGGATTCTCCTCCAGGAAAGCCGGCAGCGGCAGACCCAGGAACATCTGCCCCATAGTGAAATACAGCAATGCCGCCAAAACTGCCACTGAGGAAATCAGTCTTCTTCGGATCACCCGAAATTCGCTGTTGTCCAGGAGCATT
>CADBSL010000167.1 GCA_902797345.1 uncultured Eubacteriales bacterium | reverse complement strand
CCTTTTGCCTGATTCCAGGATTTAGGTGAGACTTCTGCCCGGAAATCTTGCTCCTCGCTGTCCTTTAGTCTCACCCTTTTGCCTGATCTCGGGGTTTAGGTGAGACTTCTGCTTGGAAATCTTGCGCCCCGCTGTCCTTTAGTCTCACCATCATGTCCAATAACGTTATCCTCTTGACATTTTCCTCCGAGGGGAGTATAGTGAGTGTCAGAAAAGGAAATATTGGTATCTTCAGGGCAGGGTGAAAGTCCCTACCGGCGGTACAGCCCGCGAGCCGAAAGGCATGATCCAGTGAGATTCCGGAGCCGACAGTATAGTCTGGATGGGAGAAGATAATGATTAGATGCGAAGCTTTTTTGCATCTCTGTCTGCTCTGGAATTTTTTGTTCCGGAGTTTTTTTATCGCAGAGGTGAAATGGGCGTCGTGTCTCCGTTGGAATGGAACGAAACTGCCCTGGACATTTGTCCGGGGCATTTTTAATGGGAGGTGAGCGCATGACGGATAGAGAATTCATGAAACGTGCCCTGAAGCTTGCCGAAAAAGGCGTGGGTCATACAGCCCCGAACCCCATGGTGGGGGCGGTCATCGTGAAGGATGGCCGGATCATCGGGGAAGGATACCACGAGCGCTGCGGAAGCCTGCATGCGGAGCGGAACGCTCTGAAGCACTGCACCGAGTCGCCGGAAGGAGCCACCATTTATGTGACGCTGGAGCCCTGCTGCCACCACGGGAAGCAGCCGCCCTGTGTGGACGCATTGATCGAAGCCGGGATCGGGAAAGTGGTGGTGGGATCGCCGGACCCCAACCCGCTGGTGGCGGGAAAAGGGATCCGGATCCTTCGGGAGCATGGCATCGAGGTGGTGGAAGGAGTCCTTCGGGAAGAATGTGACGCGTTGAACGAAGTCTTCCTCCATTACATCACCACCCACCGGCCCTTCGTGGCCGCAAAGTACGCCATGAGCCTGGACGGAAAAATCGCCGCCTATACCGGAGCGTCCAGGTGGATCTCGGGAGAAGCTTCCCGGCGGCATGCCCACACCCTTCGGAACCGATACGCGGCCATCCTGGTGGGGGTCGGGACCGTGCTGGCGGACGATCCGATGTTGAACTGCCGGATCGAAGACGGCAAAGACCCGGTGCGGGTGATCTGCGATTCGGGGCTTCGGACCCCGGCAGACAGCCGGGTCGTCGCCACCGCAGGAGAGATCCCCACCATCCTCGCCACCTGCGTGGAAGACCCGGACCGGCAGGCCCCTTACTTGGAAAAAGGATGCCAAGTCCTATGCTGCAGTGAAAAAAGCGGCCATGTGGACCTGGAGGATCTGCTGGAAAAGCTGGGACGACAGGAGATCGACAGCGTGCTGGTGGAAGGCGGCAGCCGGATCCACTGGTCGATGATGGAGGCCGGCCTGGTCCAGAGAGTGTATACGTATATCGCGCCGAAGGTGATCGGAGGCCGGGAAGCGCCCTCCCCGGTGGGGGGCAGGGGCTTTCCGGAGCCGGACCTGGGACCGCCATTAAAGATCCGAGAGATCCGACGGATCGGAGAAGATATTTTGGTAGAGAGCGAGGTGATCCGGGATGTTCACGGGGATCGTGGAAGAGATCGGGATAATTGAAGAGGTGAAAAGAGGACAGCACTCTGCGGTGTTGAAGATCCGGGCGGAAAAAGTCCTGGAGGACGTGCACCTGGGAGATAGCATCGCCGTGAACGGGGTGTGTCTGACGGTGACCTCCTTCGGCGGGAATGTCTTTTCCGCCGATGTGATGCACGAGACTTTGGATCGCTCGTCGCTGAAGGGGATGACGAAGGGAAAGAAGGTGAACCTGGAGCGGGCCATGGCGGCGGACGGACGGTTCGGCGGACACATCGTGGCCGGTCACGTGGACGGCACCGGCACCATCGCCGGGATCCAAAAAGACGACAATGCCGTCTGGTTCACGGTGAAGACGTCGCCAGAGGTCCTGTACTACATCGTGGAAAAGGGCTCCATCACCATCGACGGCATCAGTCTGACGGTGGCGGCGGTGGGCAGGGACAGCTTTCAGGTCTCCACCATCCCTCACACCTTAGCGGTCACTACCCTGGGGCTGCGCAGGGAAGGGGATATCGTCAACCTGGAAAATGACATCGTTGGCAAATACATTGAGAAGTTCGTCCGGGCGCCTGCCCCTGAGTCCGATTCGGCCGGAGGAGGGCTCACGAAAGAGTTTCTCAGTAAATACGGTTTTTAAGCATAATCCGGGCTGCATATGGCGACAATAGCTTTCTCTCCGGACATTCAAACGAGAGAGTGAGCGCCCCCCTGCAGCCCGGAGTATAAAGAACAAAAAGAGTAAGGAGAACAATCATGGAAGAATTCAGATTCAATACAGTGGAAGAGGCCCTGGAAGACCTGAGACAGGGCAAGATCATCCTGGTGACGGACGACCCGGACCGGGAAAATGAAGGCGACTTCATCTGCGCCGCAGAATTCGCCACCACCGAAAACATCAATTTCATGGCCACCTACGCCAAAGGGCTCATCTGCATGCCTATGTCGGAGGAATACGTGCATAAACTCCAGTTCCCGCAGATGGTGACCCGGAACACTGACAACCACGAGACTGCCTTCACCGTCTCCATCGACCACGTGGACACCACCACCGGGATCTCCGCTGCAGAGCGGTCGTTAACGGCGCTGAAGTGCGTGGAAGAGGGGACGAAGCCGGAAGACTTCCGCCGGCCGGGACACATGTTCCCGCTGCTGGCCCGGAAGAACGGGGTCCTGGAGCGGAACGGCCACACAGAGGCCACGGTGGACCTGTGCCGGCTGGCAGGGCTGAAAGAAGTGGGGATCTGCTGTGAGGTGATGAAGGAGGATGGCACCATGATGCGGACGCCGGAACTCATCGAAGTGGCGAAAAAGTGGGACCTGAAGTTCATCACCATCAAAGATATCCAGAACTACCGCAAACGCCACGAAAAGCTGGTGGAGTGCGCGGCCCACACCCAGATGCCCACGAAGTACGGTGAATTCGAGGCCTACGGGTACATCAATATGCTCAACGGAGAACACCACGTGGCGTTGGTGAAGGGAGAAATCGGTGACGGGAAGGACATCCTCTGCCGGGTCCACTCGGAATGCCTCACCGGCGACGTTTTCGGTTCCCTTCGGTGCGACTGCGGAGACCAGCTGGCTTCGGCCATGACCCAGATCGAAAAGGAAGGCCGGGGGATCATCCTCTACATGCGGCAGGAAGGCCGGGGCATCGGATTGATGAACAAGCTGAAGGCCTACGAGCTCCAGGAGAAGGGGCTGGACACCTACGAGGCCAACATCGCCCTGGGGTTCCGGGGCGACCAGCGGGAGTACTACATCGGCGCCCAGATCCTGCGGGATCTGGGGGTGAAGACGATCCGGCTGCTGACCAATAATCCGGATAAGATCTACCAGCTGAAGGACTTCGGGATGGAGATCTCGGAGCGGGTGCCGATCCAGATGGAGGCGACGGAATATGATGAGAAGTATTTGATGACGAAGAAGGAGAAGATGGGGCATCTGCTGAAGCTGTAATTCCGGGCTGCAGGGGCGACAATAGCTTCCTCTCCGGAATCGGCGCCTTTAACGGGGCTGGATCGCCTCGAATGGTCCGACTTCTACGAGCGCCTTTCGCTCCGAGGAACTATTGCTCGCCTAAGAGCAGCCCTGGAGGGAGCATTTCAGGAGCTCCTCGCTCCCAGCTTCCAGCTTCCAGCTCTCAATTCAAAAAAGAAAGGAACAGAACAATGAAAACATACGAAGGAAAGTTAGTGAATGAAAATATCCGCGTGGGGATCATCTCTACCCGGTTCAACGAATTTATCACCTCGAAGCTTTTGAGCGGGGCTATGGACGGACTGCTGCGGCATGATGTGAAGGAAGAGGACATCAATGTGGCCTGGGTGCCGGGGGCTTTCGAGATCCCGCTGATCGCATCGAAAATGGCCCAGAGCGGGAAGTACGACGCGGTGATCTGCCTGGGGGCGGTGATCCGGGGTGCCACCAGCCACTACGACTACGTTTGCGCGGAGGTCTCCAAGGGCATCGCCAACGTGTCCCTCCAGAGCGGGATCCCGGTGATGTTCGGGGTGCTGACCACCGATAATATCGAGCAGGCCATCGAGCGGGCCGGCACCAAGTCCGGCAACAAGGGATACGAATGTGCCCTGGGCGCCATTGAGATGGTGAACCTGATCCGGGAGATCGAAAACTAATATCGTGGTTCGACTTCGGAAGCGTTGACAGTTTTCGTCTGAATACCTACAATAGACTCAAACGAGGAGGCGATTTGGATGAAAGGATATACGGAAATTCGGCTGTCTGATCTGAAGGGTTTCAAGGTCGGTCATGCTCAAAATACAGAAGGCGGCAGCGGCTGCACCGCCATCATCTGCCCGGAAGGGGCTGTGGCCGGGGTGGATGTCCGGGGCGG
>CADBSL010000166.1 GCA_902797345.1 uncultured Eubacteriales bacterium | reverse complement strand
GTGACGGAGGACGCATGGATCCCGGTGGTACTGGACGGCGGGATCCTGCCGGACGGGAAAAAGATCACAAAAGGAATGCTCCGGGGCGTGGAATCCGACGGGATGCTGTGCTCTGCCGGCGAACTGGGATGCGAAGACAAGGTGGTTCCGGTGGCTGTAAAAGACGGGATCTGGATCCTGGAAGACATCGGCGCCAATGCCGGACAGGATTTTGCCAAAGCTTATGAAGTGGAAGAAGACGTGGTGGATTTTGAGATCACACCGAACCGTCCCGACTGCCTGTGCATGCTGGGGATGGCCCGGGAAGCGGCGGCGGTTTTTGAAAAAGAGCTGAAATACCCGGATGTGAAGATCGAAAATGAAATCGACGACGTGAAGAATTATATCGACGTGGAGATCAAGCGGCCGGATCTGTGCAAGCGGTACGTGGCCAGAGTGGTCAAAGATGTGAAAGTGGAGCAGTCCCCCTGGTGGATGCAGAAGCGGCTGATGGCGGCGGGCGTTCGTCCCATCAACAACATCGTAGACATCACCAACTACGTCATGATGGAATACGGCACACCGCTGCACGCCTTTGACATCAACATGGTGGAAGGCGGCAAGATCATCGTGGACACTGCGAAGGACGGCGAGAAGTTCGTGACCCTGGACGGGAACGAACGGACCCTGGACAGCGAGAGCCTGCTGATCAATGATACCGTGAAGGGCGTGGCCCTGGCGGGGATCATGGGTGGTCTGAATTCCGAGATCGAAAACGATACCCAGACCATTTTAGTGGAAGCGGCCTGCTTCGACCCGGACGGCACCCGCCGGACCGCCAAGAAGGTGGGGCTGCGGACGGAAGCCTCTGCCCGGTTTGAAAAGGGCGTGGACGCGAACCTGTGCCGCACTGCGGCGGACAGAGTCTGCCAGCTGGTGGAAATGCTGGGAGCCGGTACCGTCGTAGCCGGTGCTGTGGATGTGTATCCGGAAGAAATGAAGGCCGTGACCACCAGAGTCCGGACCGATAGAGTGAATGACCTGCTGGGGATCAAGCTGACCACAGCGGAGATGAAAGATATCCTGGAGAAGCTGGAAGTGAAGGTGGAGACCGATGGAGATGTGATGATCTGCACTCCGTCCACTGTCCGCTTCGACCTGCTGGAAGAGATCGACTACGTGGAAGAAGTGGCCCGGATGTACGGGTATGACAACCACCCGTCCACCCTGCCGAAGGACCTGCAGATCGCCAAGAAGAATCCGGATCGGGAGATCGAGGATCTGGTGAAGGAAAAGCTGATGGGCATGGGCCTCGACGAGATCCAGACCTACTCCTTCGTGAGCCCCTCCGGCGTGGACAAGATCTTCATCGCAGAAGACAGCTACAAGCGGGATTTCGTAAAGATCATCAACCCCTTAGGGGAGGACACCAGCGTGATGCGGACTACTCTGATCCCGAACATGCTGGACGTGCTGGAGCGGAACAACGCCCGGTACATCGACAAGGTTGAAGCCTTTGAACTGGGCCGGATCTTCCTGAACGCCTTCAAGACGGAGGAAGGACTGCCTACGGAAAAGAAGAACGTCTGCATCGGGATGTACGGCAAGGATACGGACTTCTACACCCTGAAAGGTGTGGTAGAAGGGCTGCTGAAGGAGCTGGGCATCAATGAAGCGGAATACAAGGCGGAAAAGGACAACAAGACCTTCCATCCGGGCCGGTGCGCGGCTGTCATCAAAGGTGGCGAGCTGATCGGTGAATTCGGCGAGGTGGGTGCCGCTGTTGTGGACCAGTACAATCTGCCGGAGAGAGTCTATGTGGCGGAACTGGATTTCGAGAAGCTGTTCGAACTCAGCGATTTGGAGATCCTCTACAAGCCGATCCCGAAGTATCCGGCCATCGAAAGAGACATCGCTCTGCTGGTGAAGGCGGAACTGGAATCCGGCGAGATCCTGAAGACGATCAAGGAAAGCGGTGGAGAACTGCTGGAAAAGGCGGAACTCTTCGACGTTTACCGCGGAGCTCCGATCCCTCCGGGATTCAAGAGCATGGCTTACTCCCTGCGGTATAGAGACCCGTCCAAGACCCTGACGGACGAAGAGATCACAGGACCTCACGAAGCGATCCTGAAAGCGCTGCAGAAAAAATTCAATGCGAAGCTGAGAGAGATGTAGTTAGGCTGGAAGCTGGATAGCGAAACTGCTTAATAATAATCAGATAAAAACCCCGGACAAGGCCGGACGATGCAGAGTCGTCTTCGGATGTCCGGGGATTTTTTTCGATTTGGAGAAATGTCCTCTTTTTTTTCACCCGAAGGCGTAGTACAATAGTACTGTTTGAGTCTAGAACGAAAAGGACGTGATACCAATGGGTAAAAAAGAAATTTTTTATATCGTAGTAACGGCACTGTTGTTCAGCACCATGGAAGTGGTGCTGAAGATCGCAGGACAGGAGCTGGATGCATACCAGCTGACCTTTATCCGGTTCGCCATCGGCGGCATCTTCCTGATTCCCTTCGCTGTGAAGGAAATGAAAAAACGGGCCGTGAAACTGACCCGTGGAGATTGGCTGTATCTGACCGGATTGGGGACCCTGTGCATCTGCATCAGCATGCTGGCCTTCCAGATCGGCATCGACCACACCAACGCCAATCTGGCTTCCGTCATCATTTGCTCCAACCCGATCTTCGTGATGATCTTCGCTCATTTTATGGTGAATGACCGGTTCACGAAACGGAAGGCTCTGGTGCTGGGCATCAGCGTGCTGGGGCTCATCGTGGCGGCCAACCCCTTCGGACTGGCGGCGGGGAATACCCCCTTCGGGATCCTCTGTATGGTGATCGCATCCGTCACCTTCGGTTTATATACCACGGCAGGGAAACTGCGGATCGCGAAGATCGGCGGCATCCCTCAGACCTGTTTGAGCTTTATCCTGGGCAGCATCGTGATGCTGATCCCCATGGGGATCCTGCACAAGCCCATCATCGCCGGGATCGGCATGAGCAACATCTTAGTGGTGTTGTACATCGGCGTGTTGGTGACGGGAGTCGGGTATCTGTGCTACTTCCTGGCCATCGATTCCTGCGGTCCCGCCAATGCCTCCATCGCCTTCTTCGTGAAGCCCATGTTCGCGCCGATCATCGCGCTGCTAGTGCTCCACGAAAGCCTGACCTGGAATATGATCCTGGGGATCGCAATGCTTTTGATTGGATCGCTGATCAATATGTGGACGGGCCGAAAGCCTCAGCGACCTTGATCATAATGGCGCACTCGATCCGCTTGCGGTGGAGTTCGCAGCCTAATTCATAAATGCCGGTGATGTCCCCGGTGGCGTGGAATGCGTTGGCGGGGCATCCTCCGCTGCAATACATTCTCGCGAAGCATTCGCTGCATTCTTCGTGAGAGTAGACGTTGCAGTGCTTGAATTTATCACAGACTTCGGTGTTTTTGATACCGTCGAAGACGTTCCCGAGAAGGAAGTCCGGGTTGTCCACGAACTGGTGGCAGGGGTAGAGATCCCCCCAGGGGGTCACGGCCATGTACTCCGTCCCCACGCCGCACCCGGAGATCCGCTTGACGATGCAGGGACCACCGGTCATATCGATCATGTAATGGAAGAAGGTGAAGCCTCTTCCTTCTTTTTTTCTCTTGATCATTTCCACCGCCAGCTTGTCGTATTCCGCCAGGAGCTGGGGCAGGTCTTCCTTTTTCAGGGCGTAGTCCTCCGACTCCGGTCCCACCACCGGCTCGAAGGAGATCTGTTCGAAGCCCAGATCCGCCGCGTGGAGGATGTCGTTGGAAAAGTCCCGGTTGTAGTGGGTGTAGGTGCCGCGGACGTAGTAGTCTTTCTGGTTCCGGCTCTCCGCCAGCTTCTGGAACTTCGGCACGACCAAATCGTAGCTGCCCTTGCCGTTGGGGGTGACGCGGAACCGGTCGTGGACTTCCTTCCGGCCGTCCAGGCTCAACACCACATTACTCATCTCTTTGTTGGCGAATTCGATGACTTCGTCGTCCAACAGCACGCCGTTGGTGGTGAGGGTGAAGCGGAAGTTCTTGTCGTGGATCTTTTCCTGCTCCCGGCCGTATGCCACTAACTGTTTCACCACATCCCAGTTCATCAGGGGTTCGCCTCCGAAGAAGTCCACCTCCAGGTTGCGTCTTGTGCCGGACTGTTCGATGAGGAAGTCCAGTGCCCGCTTGCCCACTTCGAAGCTCATCAAAGCGGTCTCCCCTTTGTAGGCCGCTTCGCAGGCGAAGCAGTAGGAGCACCGCAGGTTGCAGTCGTGGGCCACGTGGAGGCACAGGGCCTTGATCACGGATTGGCGCTCCTTCAGGTTTGGAGCGGCCTCCGCGAAGATGTCCTTGGTAAAGAGTTTATAGTCTTTTTTCAGCTGCCGGATATCCGCCAGGGTCTCCCGGATCTCTTCTTCCGTCACGTCCGGGGTGTCCGCATATTTCTCCAGCATGGCCCGGATGATCTCTTCTTCGGAGTGGTCTTCGAAGAGCCCGATCACGTCGTAAGCCAGAGGGTCCACCACGTGGATGGAGCCGCTGTTGGAATCCAGCACGATGTTGTATCCGTTATTTTGGTATCTATGAACCATTCTATCGATCCTTTCAATTTCCTCTTACAAGTAAAAATCGCTGCAATCCCTTGCAGCGACTTCTCCTCGTTAAAGAATTAGTTTTCTTTGCACTGTTCACACTGCTGGTTGGCAATGCTGCAGGAAGTCTTGCTGGCAGACTGGCAGGAAGTCTGGCATTCGCCGCATCCGCCCTGTACAGCAGATTCCACGAGGTTTCTGGTTTCTAAAGTCTTGATTCTTTTCATTATGAGCACCTCTTTCAGGTTTCTTAAGGTTTTATCACGTGGTTTTATTGTACTAGTTTTTAGTATTTCCGTCAACAAGAAATTCTTCGTAAATATTGCGGAATGAACAAAAAGTGCTTGACAGAAAACAGGTGGTTCGCTATAATAATTATTGTCGCTGAGAGATGAAGGTCTCAAAGGACGGTGCGTTCCAAGGTAGCTCAATGGCGGAGCACTCGGCTGTTAACCGATAGGCTGTGGGTTCGAGTCCCACCCT
>CADBSL010000165.1 GCA_902797345.1 uncultured Eubacteriales bacterium | reverse complement strand
GACGATAAAGGGCATGGTCACAGACTCAAACTGGGCCGCCAGGATCAGAAAGACCAGTAAAATCGCCACCACCAGCGCCGCCAGCAGGTCTCCGAACACATCCATCATCTGTTCTTCCAAACCGCCGGTGTTGATATAATAGCCCTCTGGCAGAGGGTACTGGTTCACGACTTTCATTACCTCTTCGTTGGCCGCGTTCAGGTCGTTGCCCACGATGTCCACGTTCAGCGTCACATACCGCTGCTGATTGTTGTGCTGGATCGATGCCGGGGAATTGTCGTATTGGAACGTCGCCACCTGTTCCACCGGGACGGACTGCCCCGTGGCTCCGGTGATCATGATCTGCTTCATGTTCTCCACCGACTCGGAATACCGGTCGTTCAGGGAGAGCCGCACAGAAATATCGTCTCCGTCGATATTCACGTCGGTGCTGGAGACCCCTCTCAGGGCATTCGACAGCCCGTTAGCCACATTAAAGGCGCTGATCCCGTAGAAGGATGCCGCATTCCGGTCGATGACCACCTGGATCTCCGGATTCCCTTCCGTGATATCCAGTTCCGCCACATCCACCACCTTGAGCTGTTTCACCTGTTCTTCCAGATCCTTCCCGATCTCCCTCAGGGTATCCGTTTCCTTGCCCATGAGCTCAATGGAAATGTCGTGGCTGGCAAACATGGCTTCGATGCTGGCCGCACCGCTGACCTCGATATCCGCCCCCGGGATATCCGAGATGGCTTTCTTGATCTGGCTGGCCACTTCCTTCGTACTCCGATCCCGCTCCGACATGGGCTTCAGGATCACGGTGATGGTGGCACCGTTATCGGTGGACAGCGCCGACAGAGCTCCCGTGGTCAGGGCCACGTGATCGACCTCCGGCACCGTCATCACGTACTCTTCGATCTGAGTCATGATCTTATCTTTGTCCGCCAGTGACGTACCGTAGGGGGTAGCGACAGAGATCTCTACTTCCCCCTGATCCATATCCGGCATCAATTCCCAGCCTACGATCCCCACCAGCGCGATGGAGACGGCGAAGGCTGCGATACAGCCCAGCACGACCTTCTTCCGGTTCCGCAGGGCTTTCGCCACATAGACCCGGTAGGCCGCCTTGACTTTTTCGATAAATTGTGTGAATCGGGGGACGAACCGGTATTTATACCGCCGGGTCCCGATCCGCAGATAGTGTCCCGTCATGTTCCCCTCCATCAATTTAGACGAGAACATGGGCACCACCGTCATCGCCACCACCAGAGAAGCCAGCAGCGCGATCACGATGGTAAAGCAGAAATCCTTGAAGATCATCCCCGCCATGCCGCCGCTGAGGGCGATGGGCAGGAAGACCACCACGGTGGTCAGCGTGGAGGCCGCCACCGCCATGAAGATCTCCTTCGATCCCTTGGCAGCCGCTTCCATGGCATTCTTCGAGGTCTGCCGCAATCGGTAGATATTCTCCAGCACAACGATGGAGTTGTCCACCAGCATCCCCACCACAAGGGTCAGGGCGAACAGCGTGATCAGATTCAGCGTGATCCCCCGGAACTTCATAAGGGCGAAGGTCGCCAGCAGAGAAGTGGGGATGGAGATCGCGATGACCAGGGTACTCCGGATATTGGCCAGGAACAGGAAGACGAAAATGATCGCCAGCAATGCTCCCACCAGGGCAGACCGGCCCACGGAGCCAATAGCCTGATTGATGTAATCGGCGGAGTTGTACCCTACCGTAAACTGCAGGTTCGGATAATCCTTCTGGAGTTTTTTGATGACTTTTTCGATCCCCTCGCAGACATCCACCGTATTGGCATCGGATTGTTTGGAGATCATGATCCCGATGGCGGTATTCCCATCGATCCGGGACAGAGCTTCCTGCTCCTGGTAGCCCTGGGTGATGGTGGCCAGCTCTCCCAGCCGCACCACGCTCCGGTCCGCCACGGTGACAGGCAGGTTCTTCAGATCATCCACGGACTTGAACTCACCCATGGTCCGGACGATGATCTTCTCCGCCCCTTTATTGACGTCGCCGCTGGGCAGGTTGATATTCTCCGCCGCCAGGATCTGGGTCAGAGTCGCCAGATTGAGTCCGTATCCGTTTAGGGTCTCCTGATTGAACTCGATGGAGATCTGTTCTTCCACCCCGCCCAGCATGGAAACCGAAGCCACGCCGGAGCTCCGTTCAAAATAGGAGAGGATATCGTTTTTCAGAGTGGTATTGAGCTTTTCCAGCTCCATATCCCCCGACACATAGACCTGCATCACCGGCAGCATATCCATGTTCATTTTCATGACCATGGGCTCCGTAGCATCCTCCGGCAGATAATCCGAAATCAGTGCGATGGCCTCCCGCATGTTCAACGTCGCAAAGTTCATGTCCGTATTGACATCAAAACTCAGCATGACCACGGAGGTGTCTTCCATGGAATAGGAGACCATGGTGTCCAGATTCTCCACTGACGCCAGGGACTGCTCCACCGGTGCCGTGATCATCGTTTCGATCTCCTCCGGAGAAGCTCCGCTGTAGGTGGTCATGACCAGAGCCACCGGCAGTTCGATATCCGGCATCAGGTCTTTTGGGGTGAATAGAAAGGAATAGACACCCAGCACCACCACCATCAGCACCAGCATGATGGTGGCTACCGGGCGTTTGATTGAAATCTCAGATAAATACATGGTTCAGCCTCTTCAGTTCGCGATGTTGACTTCTTCCCCTTCCTGGACATACTGCTGTCCGGAAGTAATGACCACATCGCCTTTTTTGATGCCGCTGACGATCTCGACTTCTTCGCCGTTATCGATCCCGGTCACCACCGAATTGAAGACCGGAAGACCTTCCTCGATGGTCACCACGATGGGTTCGCCGTTCTTGATCATCACTGCATCCGAAGGCACTTTCACCGCATATGCTTTGTAGTCGGTCTTGACCCGTACTTCCACGAACATCCCGGCCAGGATATCCGCATCCGGGTTCTTGATCTTGATGGTAATGGGGTAGGTCACAGTATTGGGCGCCGGCACCTTGGTAAAGGTGCTGACCGTCCCCTTCACCGTCTCTTTCAGGGAAGAGATGTAGACATCCACGATGTCCCCCTCATTGATCCGGCTGGTGAGGGCTTCGCTGACGGTGGTATTGACCACCAGCTCCGAAGTATCGGAGATATTGCCGACGACCGCCTGTCCCACAACGCCGCCGTTGGTGGCTGTGAAGGAGGTCAGGTACCCGCTGATGGGTGCCGTCACTTTGTAATAATCCAGAGATTCCACCGCAGACTGGTACGCCGACTTGGCGCTGTCCGCCTGAGCCTGGACGCTGGTGACCTGAGCCTGTGCACTGACCAGCTGGGATTGAGCATTGGAGTACTGAGCCTGTGCATTGGTCAGCTGCAGCTGCGCAGATTCATACTGCTGCTGAGAAATGGCCCCCTCTTCGTACAGGGTCTGATATCTGGTGAAGTCCGCCTGAGCGGAATCCAGCATAGACTTGGCCTGGGATACGCCGGTTTGGGCCTGTTCCACCGCGGATTTGGCCTGGGTCACCGCCGTCTCCGTCTGGGTCATGGCGGCTTTGGCCTGTTCCACCTGGGTCTTGGCCTGGGTATCATCAATAGTAAAGAGGGTTGCTCCCTTCTTGACATAGTCGCCTTCTTTATAGCTGACGGACGTCACCTTCCCGGCTACCACCGGAACGATGGCCGATTCCTGGACAGCTTCCACTTTGGCGGTGATGGGGGATTCCACATAGATCTCCCCTTCGCTGGCGACTGCCACCTTGACCGTCACCGCATTCGCGTCGGAATCCGCTCCGTCAGCGAAGAAGTGGTCATAGATCCGGTAACCGATCAGCGCCAGCAGCGCCAGGATCACGATCAGAAGAATGATCTTCCCCTTGCTTCGCTTCGGCTCATCCTCGTCGTAATCATCGTAGTCCTCGTCATATTCCTCATCGTCGTATTCGTCGTCGTATTCCTCATCGTCGTCGTAGTATTCTTCGTCGGCCCCGGCGTCCTGCGGCGAGGTATAGATATCCTCCACCTGCTCACCGGTGCCGGCCGCTTCCGGGACCTGTGGGTCTTCCCCCCGGGGAGGCTCATCCCCGAAAAGTTCCTGTTCGATAGGATCCGGATCCACTTCCGCCCTCAGATCGTCCAGGTCTCTGAACCCTTCGACATTATCTATATCCAGCCCTAATTCCTGAGCTCTCTGTCTGTTCTTTTTACTTCTCATAGTCTGCGCTCCTCCCTGATTTCGACCCGCGGGTCGGTACCTTCATTGTAAGATAATGGGCATTCGCTGTCAATAAAAAAACCGACCTTTCGGTCGGAATTCTCATTAAAAGGGCTCCGGGTCCCGGGATCGGGTACAGGACGGCAAATCAGTCCTGTCTCCCATCACCCATCCTCACGCTTTGATCTCTCCCGCGATCTCCGCCAGAGCTTCCACCAGCTCCCGGTTCTCCCAGTCCCTTCCTACCGTGATCCGGATGAAGGTATGGTGGTTGGAAACGGAAATGGAACGCTCTCTCAGCTTCTCGCAGATGACATCCGCCTTCAGGGTCCGGGCCACCACGAAGTTGTTTTTACTGTCCAGCACTTCCTCAAACAGGCCGGCCTTTTCATTGAGTTCCATCAGCATCCGCTTCAACTCGTCCCGCTCCTGGATGATCTCTTCCGTATTGATCCTCAGGTGATTCGGGTAGTGGAACAGTGCCGTACCGATGGTCTGAGCTACGGTGTTCATATTGAAGGCGGGCTTTACGGATTTCAGCACCCGGGTCAGATCCCGATCCGCCACCGCAAAACCGATCCGCACCGCCGCCAGTCCCAACGCCTTGGAGCAGGTACGGAGGACGATCAGATTGTTGTGGGTCTGGACCTGGTCCATCATGGACTGATCCTCGGACCAGAAATCCATATAGGCTTCATCCACGATCACCAGCGCATCCACGCTCTCCACCAACCGCAGCACCTCCGACTTTTCGATCCCCAGAGAGGTGGGGTTGCAGGGATTGGAGAAGCAGATCATATCCACCCCGTTCTCCCGGGCGGCATCGATGACCCGGCTCATGTCCACGGTAAAATCGTCATTCTTCGGGACGGCGATGATGTCCTTTTCGTTCAGTTCACCGTAAAACTGATACATGGCGAAGTCCGGTGTGATCACCAGCATCTTTTCTCCCGGATCCAGGAAGTTGGCGTTGATGATGCTGATCAGCTCGTCAGAACCATTCCCGGCCACCACGCATTCCGGATCCACTCCGTAATACTCCGCAAACCCTTTGCAAAGCTCCGACGAGAAGGGGTCCGGATACCGGTTGAATTCGATCTCTCCCACCATGCGCTGGATGTCTTCGATCATGTAATCCGGCAGATTCTTGTAGGATTCGTTGGCATCCAGCCGGATGCGGCAGTGATTGGGGGCGGGCACCGGCGGATTTAATTTCGCCAGGCGATCTTTTAATTTATACATGGAATGTACCTCTTTTTTCTTAATTCTACTCCGGGCTGCGGGGGGCGACAATAGCTTCCTCGCCAAGAGGCAGCCCTCCCTGCAGCTTTCAAATCTAATAAAAAACAGGAAGGCCACCTAGCCTTCCCTACCATGATACGATATTTCTGTCTGTATTAAAATATACAAAAGTCAATAATTTTATATGGACAGATCAAAAGCCCGCCCGCTTTTTCACCTGGCTGGCGATCCAGGTGGCGAGACCCAGTTTCACCAGGTCCGGGATGATGAAAGGCAGGACGCAGAGGCTCAGAGCACCGGTGAAGGTGATGGGGTCGGTGCCGCCGTTATAGACCCGGGTGAACCACAGGGTCCCGAAAAGGTAGCAGACAGCCAGGCCGATCACCAGGGCCGCTCCTTTGATTTTGGCACTCTCGCCCAACACTTTTGTCATCAGGATGTAGATTAGCCCGATGGCAATGAAACCGATGATGTACCCGCCGGTGGGTCCAAACAGCACCGCCGGTCCCGCCGAGAATCCGGAGAAGAACGGCAGTCCCGCCAACCCCAGCAAAATATACACCAGTACGGCCACGGTGCCCCGCTTCCCTCCCAGGATCAGCAAGGTTGTGAAGACCGCAAAGGTCTGCATGGTAAAGGGCACGGGGCCCGGGATCATGATCCAGGTGCAGACGGCGATCAGCACCGAGAACACCGGGATCAGCGCGATATCTCTTGTTCTTCTATTGATGTTTGTATTCATTTTCATTCTCCTTTTGATATCGAACTCCGGGCTGCGGGGGCGACAATAGCTTCCTCTCCGGAATCGGCGCCTTTAAACAGGCTAGATCGCCTTGAATGGTCCGACTTCTACGAGCGCCTTTCGCTCCGAGGAACTATTGCTCGCCTATTTGCAGCCCTCATATAAAGCAGAAGCTAATAAACTCCTTCAGGGAGAAGTGATCGAAAAATAGCCGCTCATTGCTCAAACCTTCAAGCTCACCTCGCCTGAATTCAGGAGCTCTTCCCG